>JBFWSD010000508.1:0-5641 GCA_050248575.1 Gemmataceae bacterium | reverse complement strand
GCGACGACGATTTCGATCAGGGGCAGTCCGACCGCTATGCTGCCCTGCTGGGCACCATCGGTGAGGCGGCCACGACCCTCCGCCCGGCGGGCAAGGCGCGGTTTGGCGATGAGTTCATCGACGTCGTCGCCGAGGGCAGCTACGTCCAGCCCGGCACGCGCATCCAGGTCATCGAGATCGAAGGCAATCGCATCGTCGTCAAGGAAATCCATTGATTTGTACCGGCGGGCATTCTAAGGTCATGCTGGGGCCAGAAGCGTTCCCCACAGGGGCATGACTTCCCGATAGGATGGATTCCATGGACGCGCTCGGCTTTGCCTACCTCTTGATTGGCATTGGCCTGGTCTTGCTGGCGGCAGAAGTGTTCGTGCCGTCGCTGGGGATTCTGTTCGTGCTGGGGACGGCCTGCCTGGTGGGCGGCGTCGCCATGACCTTCATCTTCGCTTCCAGTCCTTACATCGGCTGGCTCACCCTCCTGATCATCGGCTTCCTCTTGCCGGTGGGGGGCTACTTCATGTTCCAGCTGTGGCCCAAGACGATGATCGGCAAGCGGATCATCCTGCAGGCCACACCCGACGACGATGCGGCCCTCACCATGCCCGTGCACGTGGAACTGGAGCAGTTGCGGGGCCGACTGGGACGTGCCCTGGCCCCGTTGCGGCCTGCCGGCGTGGCCGACTTCGACGGCCGCCGTATCGACGTCATCACGGAAGGCATGATGATCGAGGCCGGCGAATGGGTCCGCTGCATCGACGTCCGCGCGGGCCGCGTCCTGGTCCGCAAGGTCGACAAGCCCGACCTGGGCAAGCTCGAAGACGCCGATTTCACTTCGTGAGCAAGCGGCTTGCGGCCCAGCTTCTCAAAGTGCTGCAACAGAAGAGAGGCGGCTTTCCGCGCCGCCCGTCAATCTTTTTCCGGCCGCGGCGAATAACGGAATAGGGTTGCCACGGGTCCCCTTTTCCAGGATTCTGATGGTAGCTGAAACCACGACATCAAGACTCGAAGTTGCTCCCGAAAGTTGAGGATTATCATGTCGCATCTCCTCTTCGCCCAGGCCAAGAATACCGGGATCGAGAACCCCACGGCGCTGATCATGCTGGTGGCCGGGCTGATCGTGCTGATCATCCTGGTCATCTTCATGGTGGTCTTCTTCAGTTTCCTGCGGCTCTGGGTCCAGTGCTTGTTGACCGGCGCCCAGATCAGCATCCTCGACCTGATCGGCATGAAACTGCGGAATGTCGACTACGCCATGATCGTGCGGCAGAAGATTGCCCTCGTGCAGGCCAACGTGAAGGTGACCACCAAGGAACTGGAACAGCATTACCTGTCGCGCGGCAATGTGCCGAAGACGGCCACCGCGGTGATCGCGGCGCACAAGGCGGCCATGGATCTGCCCTGGCGGACGGCGGCCGCCATCGACCTGGCGGGCCGCGATATCCTCGACGCCGTGAAGACCAGCGTGAATCCCAAGGTCATTGATTGCCCCGACCAGTCGAAGGGCCGGCCCACCCTCGACGGCGTGTGCAAGAACGGCATTCAGCTCAAGGTGCGAGCCCGCGTCACCGTGCGTACCAAGCTCGATCGCCTGGTCGGCGGGGCCACCGAAGAGACCATCATTGCCCGCGTGGGCGAGGGCATCGTCAAGGCCATCGGCTCGGCCGACGCTCACACCGACGTGCTCGCCAATCCCAATCAGATTTCCCAGGCCGTGCTGCAGAACTCGCTCGATTCGCAGACCGCCTTCGAGATTGTTTCGATCGACGTGGCCGAGGTCGACGTCGGTGAAAACATCGGCGCCATCCTGCAGAAGAACCAGGCCGACGCCGACCTGCACGTGGCTCAGGCCCAGGCCGAAAAGCGGCGTGCCCTGGCCGTGGCCCAGGAACAGGAAATGCGTGCCCAGGTCGAAGAGAACCGGGCCAAGCTCGTGCTCGCCGAGGCCGAGATCCCCAAGTCGATCGCCTACGCCTTCCACGAAGGCAAGCTCGGCGTCATGGACTACTACAACCTGCGCAACCTGCAATCCGATACCGAGATGCGCAATGCCATCGCCGGCGTCGGCGGCGCGGGGGGCTCGGGCGGACGCAGCGATCGCAACAGCTAGCCCGACGTGCCCGTTAGCCCGACGCGCCCGTTAGCCCGACGCGCCCGTTAGCCCGACGCGCCAGCGAGGATCCCGGATCCCGAAATGCGCCAGCGAGGGAAGGAGAGAACGCCATGGCCGAAGCCGTCTGGATCATCATCTTCATCCCGGTGGTGATGTGGATCCTGAGCAGCCTCATCAAAGGGGGCATGGACGATGAAAAGCCTCAGCCGGGCAACGCGCGCAAGCAGGCCAGCGCGAACGATCTCGATCGCTTTCTGGAAGAAGTGAATCGACGTCGCCGCGAAGCCGCGAACCGGGAAACCAGGCCGCCGGAACAGGTTGCTCAGGTCCGGCGTGGTCCCACACCGACCATGAGGTCGGCTCCGGCTCCTGCCCCGGCTCCGGCCAGACCGGCACCGGTGCAAGCGCGGCCTGTGCCGAAAACCGTGGTCCAACCGGCCGCGCCGCGGCCGATTCCGGTTCGGCCCGCTCCAGAGATTGCCACGGTCATCCCTGTCGAGGAAATTCTGCCCGTGGTTCCGGTCGTGCCCAAGGCCGGGCCGCGCCGCCCGGCTGTCCCCAAACTCGGCGACCTGCGCGCCATCAAAGGGCAGCGCAAATCCTCTCCGGCCGTCGAGCAACTCATGCCCATGCTGCGCTCCGCCGAAGGGCTGCGCACCGCTTTCCTCGTCCGCGAAATCTTTGGCGAGCCTCGTTGCAAGCGACGAAGCCAGTAGGGGTACGCGGGCGAGCTTGTCCGTGGATAAGTAGCGCCGGTGGGATCAACGCCGTTCGCGGTCCATCTGTTCCAGGACCGCGCGCATGGCGTCGAGGTAGTTCATGGCCTTGGCGTCGTAGTTGCGGCTGATGAAGGCGTTCTGCGGGTTGGGAACCGAGCAAGAGAACTTCCACTCCCCCTTGTCGCCCCAGGTCTCGAGACGCTGCCAGTTCACGCCGCGTGCCTTGAGCAGGCGCTGTGCCTCCTCGTAGGAGAATGCCTGCCCGGAGCCGTTGCTGGCCGGTGGCGGCGGTGCGGGCGGCGTCGGGTTGGGCGGGCGGTTGCTCGTAGGCGTGGCCGTGGGCGTGGGGGCAACCGGTCGGCTCAGTACCACGCCGGTACTGTTGCTGGCCGGAGGCGTGGGCGGCGGATTGAACGCGGGCGGCGCAAAGGTCGTTGGCCTGGGCGTCGGCGCGGGCGCACCGATCCCGTACGGGTCGGGGCGGCCCGGGATGCGCAGGTCGTTGCTCGGATCGTATGTCCGGTTCGGTGTGGCGCCGGCCAGGGCCGCGTTGCTCGTGAGCGCCGTGGGTGGCGGCGGCGGCAAGGGCGTCAGGCCCTTGCCGGTTGGTTGCGCGGTCGGGGTCGCATTCGTCACCGGCGTGGGCGGGGCCGGGGGCGTTGGTGTCGAGCTTCCGGTCGAGGCCATGCCCAGCAGCGGATCTTGGGCGGCGGGGGCGGCGGCCTGCCGGGTGCTGTTGCAGCCCGCGAGCATGCCGACCACGAGCGCGGGCGCAAGCAGCCAGCGGCCAGGGCTGTTGCCAGCCTGTGCACGGAAGCGGCCTTGCCCGTGATCCCGCATCTTGACCCTCTTGCCAGTGTTGCTAGATTGAGTTTTCAGCGCCTCGAACCTCGCGGGTTTCCAGCGCGCCGCCCTGAGCGCATCGCTGCCAGCGGACGGAAGCGCGGTTCTCTACAAAACACGGGACAATCTTGCAATGGCATCTTTCCGCATCGCAGTGATCGGCGGCGACGGCATCGGCCCCGAGGTGATCGACCAGGCCATGCGCGTGGCCGAAAAGGCGGCCCGCCACGACAGCGCCACCCTCGACTGGAACAAGCTCCCCTGGAGCAGCAACTACTACAAGCAGACGGGCACCATGATGCCGCCCGACGGCTGGGAGCAACTCAAGCAGCACCAGGCCGTCTTTCTCGGCGCCATCGGCAGCAAGGACGTGCCCGACCACATCACGCTGCACGGGCTGCTCCTGCCCATGCGGCGCGTGTTCGATCAGTACGTGAATTTGCGGCCCGCGTATCTCTTCGATGGCGTCGAGTCGCCGCTGCGCAACAAGGCGCCCGGCTCGATCGACATGCTCGTCTATCGCGAGAACACGGAAGGCGAATACGCTCCCTGCGGCGGGCGGCACTATCCCGGCACGCCGCACGAAATCGCCATCCAGACCAACATCTTCACGCGGCGGGGCTGCGAGCGCATCATGCGCGCCGCCTTCGAGGCCGCCCGCAAGCGGCCGCGCAAGAAGGTAACCTCCATCACCAAGTCGAACGCGCAGACCTTCGGCATGGTGCTGTGGGACGAGGTCTTCAAGTCGGTGGCCCCCGACTATCCCGACATCGAAGCCAGCTCGCTCTTGATCGACGCGGCCGCCATGGACTTCGTGCGCAAGCCGGAAATCTTCGATGTGGTGGTGGCCAGCAACCTGTTCGGCGACATCCTCACCGACCTGAGCGCCATCGTCACGGGCAGCATGGGGCTGGCCGCCAGCGCCAACATCAATCCCGAACGCAAGTTCCCGAGTATGTTCGAGCCCGTGCACGGTTCGGCCCCCGACATTGCCGGGCAGGGCATCGCCAATCCGCTGGCAGCGATCCTGTCGGCGGGCATGATGCTCGACTTCCTCGGCCTGGCCAAGGGGGCCGCGGCCATCAAGAACGGCGTGGCCGCCGTGCTCAAGGCGGGCAAGCCGCGCACCCCCGATCTCGGCGGCAAGGACAAGACCGTCGACGTCGCCGAGGCCGTGCTGGCAGCGGTGTGAGGCGCTGCCCGCACTCTGCTTATCGCGCTGGTGACACCTCGCTGTCACTCTGTTCGCCGCGGAATCTCCTTTTTGCTGGCACCATGAGGTCGCCGGGCAGTACGATGGTGCTATCATCATGTCGCGCGCCGACCAGCGGCCGCACCTGGTGAAACCCACAGGAATCCGCCATGCGCCGTCTCGATCATGCGCCCTTCACCGTCAAGCCCGGGGACAAGGCCAAGCTGAAGAAGTTTGCCACCAAGGCGCCGGGCAACATCGACAAGAAGGTGGCCAAGGAAGAAATGGCCCAGGACGTGTCGGACCTGGCGGCCGCCCAGGCCGTGCTCTGGGCCAGCGGCAAGTACTCGGTGCTCATCGTCCTGCAAGCACTCGACGCCGCGGGCAAGGACGGCACCATCAAGCACGTCATGTCGGGCGTCAACCCGCAGGGCTGCAACGTCTATTCCTTTGGCCCGCCCAGCGCCGAGGAGCTAAGGCATCATTTCCTGTGGCGGCCCACGCGTTTCTTGCCCTCGCGCGGCATGATCGCCATCTTCAATCGCTCCTACTACGAAGAAGTGCTCGTGGTGCGCGTGCACCCCGACCTGCTCGATGCGCAAAAGCTGCCCGCGTACACGTCGAAGGACGATATCTGGTCGCGCCGCTTCGACGACATCAACGCCTTCGAACACACGCTGGTGCGCAATGGCACCTGCGTCATCAAGTTCTTCTTGCACGTCTCGAAGAAGGAACAGAAGAAGCGGTTCCTGGAACGGCTGGAAGATCCGCAGAAGAACT
>JBFWSD010000507.1:0-5643 GCA_050248575.1 Gemmataceae bacterium | reverse complement strand
GCGATACAGCCTCTCGTCCAGGAGGAACATGCCGTGCTTGCGCCCCGTCTGAATGCTTGAATCGATGCGATAGACCTTGTTCTCGCGAATCAAGTTCTGGATGGCGGGCGTGACCACCATCATCTCGTAAGCGGCCACCAGCCCATCGGGCTTCTTCGGTAGCAGTGTCTGCGACAGGACGCCGATCAGGGCAGTGGAGAGCTGGGTGCGGATCTGATCCTGCTGCTCCTTGGGGAACACGTCGATGATGCGGTTGATCGTGCTGGAGGCGCCCGAGGTGTGCAGCGTACCGAAGACGACGTGGCCCGTTTCAGCCGCCTCGATGGCGGCGTGAATCGTCTCGAGGTCGCGCATTTCACCAACGAGCATGATGTCGGGGTCCATACGCAAGGCGCGGCGAATGGCCTCGGCGAAGTCGGGCACGTCCACGCCGATCTCGCGCTGGTTCACCGTCGACTTCTTGTGCGTGTGGTAGTACTCGATCGGGTCTTCCATCGTGATGATGTGCCGATCGTAGTTTTCGTTGAGGAAATTGATCATGCTGGCGAGGCTGGTGGTCTTGCCCGAGCCGGTGGGGCCGGTGACCAGGAGCAGCCCGCGGGGCCGCACAATCAGGCGGCGGATGGCCTCCGGCATGCCGATTTGCTCGAAGGTCAAGAACTGACTCGGGATGCGCCGCAGCACCATCCCGATGTTTCCCTTTTGCTTGAACACGGCCACGCGGAAACGCGTATCGCCGAAGGAGATGGCGAAGTCGGCCCCGCCTTTCTCTTGCAGTTCCTGCTGGCAGCGGTCCGGCGTGATGCTCTTCATCAGCGACATGGTGTCGTCGTGATCGAGGATCTTGGTTTCGAGCCGGCGCATGCGGCCGTGGTGCCGCACTACGGGGGGCTGCCCGGTGGTGATGTGCAGGTCGCTCGCCTTGATCTGGATGACCGTGGCCAGTAGTTTGTCGATCATCACCGGTCCGCTGGCGGCCATGTGCTCTCCCAGATTCTGGGCCCGATCGGACTGCGTGGCGAATTCGCGCGAGCAAGAAGGGACTGGTCCATTATTTCGCACGTCCGTCAGCAATCAATCCGCTCGGGCGGTTTGACGGAAAAAAAGACCTATCAAGGAAGTGTTTCGGAACTTGTACAGGCGATCAGTCTATGGGCCAAAACCTCAGCCTCATCCTTCGTGATGGCAGATGCTGAGGACTTCATCCAGGGTGGTGACTCCCTTGAGCGCCTTGTTGACGCCATCTTCTAGAAGTGTCCGCATGCCCGAGGCGCGGGCCTTGCGGCGAATCTCTTGCGAGGGAGCGCGCTGGAAGGTCATCTCGCGCAAACTCCCCGTCATTTTCAGCATTTCGAACATACCGAGTCGCCCGCGGAAGCCTGTGTGGTGGCAGTGTGAACAGCCTCTGCCACGCATGAAGGTAGCCCCTGCGAGACGCTCCTGGGTAATACCTGCCGCCTTCAACTCAGCCGTAGGAGGCTGATCCTTTTCACGACACTTCGTGCAGACCACGCGCACCAAACGCTGGGCCATGATGGCAATCACCGACGAGGCCACCAAGAACGGGGGAACCCCGATATCGATCATACGTGTCACAGCGCTAGGCGCATCGTTCGTATGTAATGTACTGAAAACTAAGTGTCCTGTCAAAGATGCCTGGATTGCGATCTCAGCGGTCTCTTGATCTCGAATTTCACCGACCAGGATGATGTTCGGAGCCTGTCGCAGCATCGCGCGGATGATCCGGGCAAAGTCCAGCCCGATCTGGTGCTTCACTTCCACCTGGTTGATGCCTGGCAGGTAATACTCGACCGGATCCTCAGCGGTAATGATCTTTCGATCAGGACGGTTCAATTCGTTCAGGGCCGCATAGAGGGTGGTAGTCTTGCCCGACCCGGTTGGTCCAGTCACCAGGAAGATGCCGTTGGGCCGCTTGATGATCGAGTGGAAGCGCTGGTAGTCGTCCTCGGCAAACCCGAGGTCACGAATGCTGACCGTGATATTACCACGGTCCAATATACGCATGACCACCGATTGCCCGTGGCAAGTGGGCAGGATACTCACACGGAGGTCGAAGTGCTTGCCGCTTACCGTCGTCTTGATGCGGCCGTCCTGCGGGCGGCGCTTCTCGGCGATGTCGATGCCGCCCATGACCTTCAAGCGGGCCACGATCGGCGCCAGCAATCGCCGCGGCATCGAGTCCCGTTCCACCAGAATGCCGTCAATCCGGTAACGGACCCGGACCCGGTCGGCAAAAGGCTCGACGTGGATGTCGCTGGCCCGCTGGGCAATGGCCTCCTGGATCATCAGGTTGCAGAGCTTGATGACGGGGGCGTCGGCATCATCCTCGGCGGTGACGGCTGCCCCGGCCGTTTCGGTGAAATCGATTGCCGTATCCGTAAACTCTTGCAGCATCGAGTCTACCGACTCGGTCTCGGTCTGCCCGTAATGGCGGTTGATGGCCTCGATGATCTGCTCGCGCGAGGCCAGAACGGGCGTGATGTCCTTGTTGAGGATGAACTGCAACTTCTGCAGTGTGTCGAAGTCTTGGGGCTCGCTCATGATGATCTTGAGAGCACCGTTGTCCTGGGCCAGAGGCAACACCACGTTTTCGCGGGCCACCGATTCGGGTACCAGTTCGATGATCGAGGGGGGCACCGTCATGTCGGTCAGGTCGACGAAGGCCAGCCCGTGAAACTCAGCCACCGCGCTCATCACCTGTTCCGCCGAGGCATACTCGGACTTGATGATGGCTTCTTGCAGCGTCTTGAGCTGGGCCTGCTGCTGGAGTCGGCGGGCTTCGGCGAGCTGGTCGGGCCCGAGGATCTGCTTGCGAATGAGGATATCGGTGAAGTCACCGCGCGACTTGGCCATCGAAACGATCTCCCCCAGTCAAATGATATGCGAAACCCGGGGCCAAGAACGGCCCAGGGGCGAGCGCGAAGATGGGCCTGGTCGAGTCCATTTTCACACCTCAGATTAGCCGATCGGATAGGGCGTTCAAGCAAAAAAAGACATGGGGCAAGGATTTACGGAACGTTCATGCAGTCCGGGGCGGTCCTCGCTAACATGAACAACGGGCAAGTTTTGGTTTCGTTGGCGGTGGCATGGAGCAGTCTCTCAAACTCGATCTCCCCGTGGTCTTGCCGGACGTGCCCGACGAGCGCGACCAGTGTGTGGCACGCTTGCAGGAGCGGCTGGCCGGCGTGCGCGGCATCCTCAAGACGCATATCGACCCGCGCGACGGGCAGCCCGCCCTCTGTCTGCACTTCGATCCGAACCTGGTTTCCCTCGAGCAGGTGGAACGACTTGCGCAGCAGGCCGGCGTCGAGATCCACGCACGCTATCGCCACGAATCGTTCAAGATCGTCGACATGGACTGTGCCGACTGTGCCCTCACCATCCAGCATGTGCTCGAACGCCGCGAAGGTATCGTGCGCGCCGCCGTCAGCTATCCGCTCGAGCGGCTGGAAGTCGAATATGACAGCCAGCTTGTCTGCAGCGCAGACATCCAACAGCTGGTCCGGGCCATCGGCTACGACGTGGCGAAGAAGGACGCCGAGGAGAGCGGGCTGGAGCAGGTGCTCGACCTGGCGTTGCCGATTGTGTGCGGGCTCTTCCTGGCAATCGGCTACTTCGGCCTGGAGGCCCATTTTTTGCCCGACTGGGCGGCATGGCTCTGCTATGGGATCGCTTACCTGACGGGCGGCTGGGAGTTGGCCCAACATGGCGTCCGGGCCGCCTTGCGGGGCCGCTTCGACATCGAGTTCCTGATGCTGGTGGCTGCCCTCGGTGCTGCTGCCGTCGGTGAACCGGCGGAAGGCGGGCTGCTTCTATTCCTATTCAGTCTCGGGCACGCGCTGGAACACTTCGCCACCGAGCGGGCCCGCGCCGCTGTCGAGGCGCTGGGCAGCCTCACCCCGAAGACAGCCCGCGTGCGCCGCGACGCGGGCGAAAAAGAAGTGCCCGTCGAGGACCTGCATCCCGGCGAACTGGTCATCGTCCGCCCGGGAGAACGGCTGCCCGCCGACGGCACCATCCGCGAGGGCAGATCCGCCATCGACCAATCACCCATCACCGGCGAAAGCGTCCCTGTCGACAAGGAGCCCGGCAACGACGTCTTCGCGGGCAGCCTCAATGGCTCCGGCGGTCTGGTCGTGGAAGTGACCAAGGCGGCCGCCGATTCGACCATGGCCCGCGTCATGAAGATGGTGGAAGAGGCACAGACGCAGCGGTCTCCCACGCAGCGCTTTTCCGAGGCATTCACGCGCGTGTTCGTGCCGGTCACGTTGATGCTCGTGGTGGCCATGATCGTGATGCCGCCCGTCATCGGCTGGCTGAGCTGGGCCGATGCGTTCTTGCGGGCGATGGCGGTGCTGGTGGGCGCCTCCCCTTGCGCGTTGGCCCTGGCCACGCCGGCGGCGGTGCTTTCGGGCATCGCCCGCGCGGCCCGCAGTGGCGTGCTCATCAAGGGGGGCATGCACCTCGAAAACCTTGGCACGTTGCGGGCCATCGCTTTCGACAAGACCGGAACGCTCACGGTGGGTCGCCCCGAAGTCACCGAGATTGTCACGCATGACGGTGTCGGGGAACGCGAGCTGCTGCGGCTGGCCGCGGCCGTCGAGAGCCGGGCCAGTCATCCGCTGGCCCGGGCGGTGGTCCGGCGGGCCGAGCAAGACAAGATCGAACTGCCCGCCGCCGACGAACTGGAAGCGCTCTCGGGCCGCGGCGTCTGTGCCTGCGTGGACAAGATCCCGGTGCGAATCGGCACGGCGGCACTTTTCGAGGAAGCCGGTTTGAAGGTGCCCGAAACCTTGACGGCCCGCGTGGCCGAGTTGGAGGGCAACGCGCGGACGACCATGATCGTGGCTTACGGCGAGCGTTTCCTGGGCGTGCTGGGCCTGGCGGACCGCCCGCGTGAAGAGGCGCGGGCGGCCCTCGCGGAACTGCGCCGCATCGGCATCGCCGATCTGATCATGCTCACCGGCGACAACCAGCGCGTGGCCGAGAGTGTGGCCCGCGCGGTCGGCATCACCGAGGCCCGTGGCGGGCTGCTCCCCGAAGACAAGCTGGCCGCCATCAAGGAGATCAAGGCCCGGCACGGCCAGGTGGCCATGATCGGCGATGGGGTCAACGATGCGCCGGCCCTGGCTTTGGCGACCGTCGGCATCGCCATGGGGGCCGGCGGCACCGATGTCGCTCTCGAATCCGCGGATGTGGCCCTGATGGCGGACGATCTGGGCAAGCTGCCCTTTGCCCTCGAGCTCAGCCAGCAATCGCGCGCGGTGATCCGGCAAAACTTGCTCGTGTCGCTGGGTGTGGTAGTGTTGCTGGTGCCGGCAGCCCTCTTCGGCCTGGCCGGCATCGGCTATGCGATCATCTTCCACGAAGGGAGCACGCTGCTGGTCGTGGCGAATGCTCTCAGACTGCTCGGCTTTCGCGAGCGCGAGGGAATGAATGATTGAACCGCAGAGCCCGCCGATCACGCAGCGAATGAACGGCGGTCGCGTTCTCTGGAGGTGAATCAAGAGTCGCTACCAACATGGTCGCCAGATGGGGGGGAGAATATGCTTCAACGAGCATGGCTGTTGGTCGGGCTGATTGTTGCCATCACACTGGGCTGCGCGAAGAAAGAACCGCCGG
>JBFWSD010000506.1:0-5644 GCA_050248575.1 Gemmataceae bacterium | reverse complement strand
GCTCGTGGCCTGCACCTGTGCCGGGTTCGTTCCCGAGGCGGGCTATCGCGTGCTGATGCTGGGCTGGTCGGCGGCGCCGCTGGTCTGGGTGCTGGCCGCAGCCCTGGTGGCAACGCGTTCCGACGATGGCTATTTGCCTCCCTGGTGGGTGCAAGCGCTCACGCTGTGGGTGCCGGTGGCGAGCGGGCTGGGCGTCATCCTGGCGCTGAAGGCCGCACTGGTGCACGACGACTTGCTGCTCGCGGCGCTGGCCACGGCCCTGGCTTGCCCGGCCCTGGCGGGGCTGGGCGTCTGGCGGCGCGAAGAGGGCTGGGCCTTTGCTGCCGGCCTGGGCGTGAACTTGGCGGCCTCGCTCGTCGTCTGCCAGCTCGAAAAGGGTGTGCCCTTCCTCGACTGGTGCGTGCTGTTCGTGCAAGCAAACATCATTGCCACCTCGGCGGTGGCCCTGCTCTGGCTCGCGCTGCGGCAGCTCTACTACGGGCGGCGCGAGCTCTCTCTCAACGTGAGCCCGCTGCTGGCCCTGCAAGTGATGCTGGCCGCGACCGGCAACTTCATGCTGCTCTTCCTGCCGGCGGTTTCGATCCTGGCCGATCCGGGCTTCCCGCTCCCCTCGAACATGCTGGCCATCGGCGCCTTCTCGGGCTGGCTGGCCTTCGTGCTCTCCGTGATCGCGCTGGGCTGGTACGGCGACCAGGTGGTGCCGCCCACCTTGTCGGAAGAGAGAATCAGTCAGTGGACGCCGCGCTCGTCGCTGCTTGCGGTGGGTTTGCTCGCGTTTCTCGGGCTGGGTGTGGGCAGCCTGTCTGCCTGCTTGCTCAGCGGCGTCGCCAGCGCGAAGTGGATTGGCTTCCACACCCTGCTGGCCGACTGGGTCATCGCCATGATGGCTTGCGTGGCAGTCGCCTGGTGGCTGGCCCGCCTGGAAGCGAATGGCGACCGCACGCTGCTGCACGCGGCCCATGCGACCCAGGCGGTGGTCGTCTTCCTGGCCGGGCTGGTGGTTGCCCTGGCGCTGCGTGGCACCTGGAGCGATCCCTTCAAGCCCTACTGGTCCATGTGGGCGGTACTGTGCGTGGCCCTGGTGGCGACGGCGCTTGCCTGCTGGACGCCACGGCGTCTCTACGTGTTTGCCAGCGGGCTGCTCTTGAACCTGGCCGCTTTCATGATGTGGGTGGCCTGGGGCAACGAGAATGGCGAGCTCCTCTTCGCCGGACAAGCTCTGGCTTGCGTGCTGGCCGGGCTCGGCTGGTCCACCTGGCATGTGATGACGACGGAGAGTGACACGGAACCGGGCCGTGCTCTACGACCGCTGGAAGCGATGTTCACGCGAGCCAGCAGCATCGCGGCCCTCGCTTTCCTGGGGGCCATCGCCGGCGAGTTCACGCTGGGCAATCTGATCGACCAGCGCGCGGCCGAACCGCACGCCCTGACCTGGTTCGCCCTGGCCATGAACGCGCTGCTCTTCGGCGTGCGGCTGTGGCACGACCGGGCTCGCGAAGTCTTGCCCGCCCTGTTCACCTTGGGCATTGTGGGCATCGCCCTCGGGCTCGATGCGGCCCAGCTCGACCCGCGTGGCTTCTGCCAGCTTGGCATCGTGGCCCTGGCCGCCTACGCCACGTTCACTTCCTTGCTGACCGGGAACGACAAGCTCTGGGAGGGCATGAAGCTGACCGGCTCGGCGGGCGGCCTCCGCTGGTTCGTGCCCGCACAGCTCTTCCTGGCGCCGCTCGTCATCGCCGGCGGGCTGTGGCTGTCGCTCGACTTCGCCACCGCCAGCGAACGCTTCCTGGGGGCCATTGCCATCGCGATATTGATTCCTGGCATTGTCCGCCTGGCCCAGGCCGCCACCGGGAAGGCCCTGGAAACCTTTGACATCGCTGAGTTCCTGCGCTACTTCACGCTCGGGCTGGGCGCGATTGCCCTGGGAGCGGGGGGCTGGGCCCTGGTCGAGCCCGCGCAGCATGCCTCGCTCTGGATCGGCGCCCATCGCACACTGGTCTTCCTGGTCACGCTGTCCTTCGTGACCGTGCTCTATGGCGTGGTGCTGTCGCGTCGACTCGGGCAGCCCGCCTGGGCCAATGACTGCCGCAACGCCGGGCCGATCTTCGGCTTGCTGGCCCTCTTCACCTTGCTCGTGGTGCTCGGGCAGGAAGCCCTGCTTTATCGCGCCGACCAGAAGATGGCCCGGATGCTGGCTGCCATGAAACTGTTGCAACTGCCCGCCGACTTCCAGGTGGGTCTGCCCATCGAAGCCATGGGCTGGCTGGCCGTGAGTGTCATCTCCTTGGCACTCGTCGGACTGATCGTGGCCGGCATTGCCTTCGCCGTGGCCCCCGAAAAGGATCCGTTCGGCCTCTCGGAACGGGGCCGTATGTGGTACGTCTACGGCGCCGAGCTGGTGGCCCTCCTGCTCTTCCTTCACTTCAAGATCACCCGTGAAGAGATGTTCCGGCAGGGCGTGTTCATCAAGTTCTGGCCGTTCCTGGTGCTCGGGCTGGCTTTTGTCGGCGCGGGGCTGGGCGAGTTCTTTGCCCGGCGCAAGCTGCCCGTGCTGGCCGAGCCGTTTGGCCGCACCGGTATGTTCCTGCCCTTGTTGCCCGTGCTGGCCTTCTGGGTGATGCCCGCAAGCAACTACGCGAATCTGTGGTTCACGGTCGGGCTGCTCTACGGCCTGCTGGCGACGTCGCGACGCTCGTTTGCCTTCGGGCTCCTGGCGGCCCTCTCGGCCAACATGGGGCTCTGGGTGCTGCTCTTCGATCGCGGCCTGTTGATCTGGGAACATCCGCAGCTCTGGCTGATCCCGCCTGCCCTGATCACGCTGGCATCCGAGCACATCAATCGCGCAAGGCTGACGCAGGCGCAGAGTGCCTCGCTGCGCTACGCGGCCCTCCTTGCCGTGTACGTTTCTTCGACCGCCGACATGTTCATCGCCGGGCTGGGTGAATCGTGGCTGCTGCCCATGGTGCTGGTCAGCCTGTCGGTGGGCGGCATCTTGCTGGGCATGATCCTGCGGATCCGTGCCTTCCTGCTGCTCGGAAGCAGCTTCCTCACGCTGGTGGTGTTCACGATGATCTGGTACGCAGGCGTGGAACGGCAGCAGATGTGGATCGTCTACGCTTTCGGCATCGTGCTCGGGGCTGCCATCCTCACGCTCTTCGGCATCTTCGAGAAACGCCGCAACGACGTGCTCCGCGTGCTCGACGACCTCAAACGCTGGCGCTGAGCATCCATTCAAGAGCCCGGCTTCACCGAAGCCGGCTTCTTCTCACAGACTGCGCAACTTGGCGAGATACGGCATTCCTCTGGGAGTTTGCGCTCCCGGCTCGCCATGCCAGAAGCACTTGCCTCTCTTGCTTGGAGTCTCGGGTCGAGACCACTTCTTACAAGCCAAGCGCACGAACTTGCAAACGAAGCGAGGCAGTTCTTTCGCCTGCGAAAAACGTGGTTCACCTACCCCTCGACGCGCAGGCAACTTACGACAAGAACGACTCTGTTGCCCGCGACTGGCACGAGGCTTGCTTTATCAAGACACGTTTGAATCAGCACGGGAAGCTAAGTCCTCCGCCTCGTTCGCTGACGGTTTCCCCCGACCGCCAGGAACATCACAAGGGGCGCCGCGACGGCTTTCGCACGTCAACCTCCTGCCTCTCCCCCAACTCAATATGGCCACCTGCTCCCCCCAGCAGGTGGCTCTTTTCTTTTCTACACCAGTAGAATGACGCGAGCCCGCTCGAGAAAGGAACTGCCATGTCCAGGCCGCCGATCCTGCGTTTGTCCACGGAGGGCCGCACCGTCGCCGTCGTTGGCGATGTCTATCGCTTTCTCGCCACCGGCGCGGAGACGAACGGGAGCTATTCCCTGTGGGAAGCGTTCGTGCCGCCGGGCGGCGGGCCGCCGCCCCACGTGCACGCGCGCGAAGAAGAAGGCTTCTATGTCCTCGAAGGCACGATCACCTTCTGGGCGGAAGGGAAGAGCGTGACCGCCTCGGCGGGCACGTTCGTGCACATGCCGGTCGGGCAGCCCCACTCCTTCAAGAACGAATCGACGCAAATGGCCCGGATGCTGATCTCGGTGGCCCCGGCCGGGCTGGAAGAGATGTTCTTCGAATGCGGCGTGCCGCTGGCGGAAGGAGCGACCACGGCCCCGCCCCCCACGCAGGCCGAGATCGACAAGCTCCTCGCCATCGCGCCGCGCTACGGCATCGAGATCCAGTTGCCTTCAGGCAAGTGACGAATCGACCGTCAACGTCGCCACACCAGAGCAATCACGCCGATGGCCACGAGCGCCACGAGCGCCTCGGGCGTGAAGAGGTATTCCAACCACATGATGCGAGCCTCCAGAATTGAGATGGGATGCGAGTCCAGTCTCACTGGAAGTATAGCTCAGCTTCTTTGCCAATGGCGGAGCAGCCATTCACGGGCCGACAGGCGAGACGGGAATGGGCAGAAGTGCCAGATCGCTGTTCAGCGCGAGCCGCTGGCCACAATCTCGGCAAAACGCGAGTTGCGGCGAAGGGCGAGCCAGGCCGGGTCGGTTTCCACGTAGTCCTTGATGAAGGCCGCGCGCTCGGCTTCGGGGACCTGGTCGAGGGCTGCGCGGAGCAGATCGAGAGCGCGAGACTGGTAGAACTGAGCCTGGGCCAGCTTGGCCCGGTCGAAGGCGGCGTTCTTGCCCACCGCGTCCACCGCGAGGGCATAACAGCGGGCCGCATTGTAACTCAGTCTTGATGAGGGCTTTCCAAGCTTCAGCGAGGCTTCAATGTCGACAAGAGCGGACTCGTGCTTGCCCTGCTTGATGCGGGCGTTGCCGCGGCCCGAATGGGCGTCGCCGTTCTGGTCATCCAGTTTCAGGGCCTCGTCGAAGTCGTGCTCGGCGACGCGGATGGCATCGAGAATCAGGTAGGCCCAGCCGCGATAGGCGAGCGTCTTGGCCCGGATCTTGTCGATCTCGGCGGGGTCGGTCCCCTTGGCGGGCGGCGCATCGAGGGCCAGGGTGTAATCGGCGATGGCCTCGTGGTAGCGGGCCAGCTTGGAACGGATCAGCCCGCGCGTGAGATAGGCGTCGTGATCGTCGTCGCCGCCGCGCGTGAGGTTGCGATTGATGGCTTGCAGGGCCTCGGTGTGCTGGCCCAGTTCGAGCAAGGCTTCTGCCCGCAGCCGATGGGCACGCGGGAACTCTTCGGGATGGAAACGCTGGGCCTGCTCGAAGGACTCGAGGGCCGCGTCGTAACGCTTCCGGCGGAACAGGATGCGGCCCCGCTCAATAAAGTCGGCAGCCAGGTTGGCCGACTTGCCCGGGGGCGCCAGGGCGATGGCACGATCGAGATCGTCGAGGGCCGCCTGCTCGTTGCCGCACCGCAACTGCAACAAACCACGCGTGCGGTACAGGGACGCGTCCCGGTCGTGCAGCTCGATGGCACGGTCGAGATTCTCGAGTGCGTCGCCGAGCCTGCCCTGCGTTTGATAGAGCTGGGCAAGATTGACGTGAGCCTGGTACTGATTGGGCTGCAACGCGATCGCCTGATGATACTGGCCTATGGCCCGTGCGAATTGGTCTTGCGCCTGTTTGGCTTGGCGGATACGCTGGTCCTGCCCTTGGTTGAAGTACATCTGGCCGCGATTGACGATGACGCTGTTGCGAACCT
>JBFWSD010000505.1:0-5646 GCA_050248575.1 Gemmataceae bacterium | reverse complement strand
CCCGCCGCCCTCGAAAACCAGATTAGAGGCGATAATGCGGCCAAGGTGCAAGCGCGGCTGATTGCGGAGGCCGCCAACGGGCCAACCACACCCGCCGCCGATCGCATCCTGCAAGAGCGCGGCGTGCCCGTGCTGCCCGATATCCTGGCCAACTCGGGGGGCGTCTGCGTCAGCTACTTCGAGTGGGTGCAGAACCTCGAGCATCAGCAATGGGACCTGGAAGAGGTGAACCGCAAGCTGCGCGAGAAAATGCGCCGGGCCACCGACGCTGTCATCGATCGCCAGGCTGCCCTCAACCGCAGCGGCGGCGCGCAGGCCGACTTGCGGACGGCTGCCCTGGTGCTGGCGATCGAACGGGTCGCGAACGTGGCCCTGGCACGCGGCATCTGGCCGTGATTCCTGTTCATGAATGTACTGAATCTACTCTTGCCCAATCTGCTGACCGTGGCGCGGCTGGTGCTCGGGCTGGCATTGCCCTGGGTGCCCGTCGAATGGAGGCTGCCCGCCGTCGCCTTTGCCGGGCTCAGCGATTTGCTGGACGGCGCCTTCAGCCGCTGGCTGGGTGCGACCAGCTATCTCGGTCGCGTTCTCGATCCGATTGCCGACAAGGTCTTCGTGCTCGGCCTGCTGTGCGTGTTGCTGGTGGAGCGAAGCTTGTCGATCGGCGACGCCTTGCTGGTTGGGCTGCGTGACCTTTCCGTCATGTTCGGGGCCGGGATGGGAGTTGCCTTGCGGCGCTGGGATCTCTTTCGTCGTCTGGCGCCGACCTTGCTGGGCAAGCTGGCCACGGTGGCCCAGTTCCTGTTTCTTTTCGTGCTGATGTTGCCGGCACAGCCCGGGCGAACAACGGCTTTTCTGCTGGCCGTGAGCCTGAGCGGGCTGGCCGCCATCGACTATCTGCGCCGCTTCCGGCAACTCATACATCAAGCGCCGGTCACAAGCGATCAGTAGCTGTGCAGTTTCGCACACTTCATGGTCCAGATTGCGGAAAATTGCCCCAGCTCAATCAGGTATGGGAATTGCACCATGTGCAGCTAGCGAGCGTATAGAGGCGCGGAGAGACAACCGGGGGCATCCAGCGAGAAGGAGACAAGCCATGACACAATTTCGTGCAAACGCGCTGGCCGCGGCACTCGTCCGTGCTCAGCAACACTGGGATCAGCAACACAGTCGTCCGAAGAAGGAAGAGGAGCCCGCCTGGTCGATCGCCATCACGCGCCAGGCCGGGGCCAACGCACCCAAGATTGCCCAGGAGGTAGGGGCCCACCTGGGCTGGCCGGTCTATGACCATCAGCTGGTCGAGCACATCGCCGAGGACCACGGCCTGCGTGTGCGCCTGCTCGATACGGTCGACGAGAAGACCACGAGCTGGATCCGCGATTGCATCGAGAGCTTTGGCCTGGAGCATGGCGTGACTCTGCCCGGTTACGTGCGTTACCTGGTGGAGACGTTGCACACGCTGAGCAAGCATGGCCACTGCGTACTGGTTGGCCGGGGCGCCGCCCAGGTGTTGCCGCCCGAGACCACGCTACGCGTGCGGCTGATCGGTTCGTTGCATGATCGCGTCCAGTCCATCAGTGACCGGCACGGCATCAGCCCGCAGGAGGCCAAGGACTGGGTCGACAAGAAGGACCGCGAACGCAACAAGTTCGTCAGGGACCACTTCCACAAGGACCCGAATGACCCGAACGCCTACGACTTGACCCTGAACAGCCATCGTTACTCGGTCAAGGAATGTGCAGAGATGATCGTCAAGGCACTGCACGCGGCCGAACAGAAGAGCCTGGAGAAGCACGAGGCCGTCCGGGCCTGACGGGCAGAGCCGTCGTGCCGCACTCTCAGAGCGGCACGACGGCTTTTTGCGCTTGCAGCGTGCCCAGCGTCAAAAGTGCGATTGTCTCCGACAGTTCGCCAAGCATGCCGTAGACGTCGCCGGTCAAGCCCGGCAAGCGCAGCAGAACCAGCCGGGCAAGCAGCAGCGTCGACAGCCCGGCGATTCCCATTGTCAGCAAGCCCATCTCCTGCCCGGCGAACCAGGCAACCAGGCCTGCCACGACAGAAGCCAGCAGTAATTGTCCCGGGCCCGCATGGTCTTTCATGTCGCGGCCCAGCCCGGAGTCGCGGGCGTAGGGAAAGAGAACGATGCCCAGGCTGAGGCTCCAGCGACCGAAGGTGACGGCCAGGAGCAGTGCTTCGAAGCGCATCGTCAAGCCGAGCAGCAGCGTGTATTTGAGCAGGAGCAGCAAGACACAGCCCGCGACGGCGAACGCGCCCACGTGATGGTCGCGCATGATGGCCAGCCGGTCTTCGGGGCTCTTGCCGCCGAACAGCCCGTCGCAGGTGTCCATGAAGCCATCGAGGTGCAGGGCTCCGGTGACGATGACCCAGGCTGCCAGGAGAAGGGCAGGCGCAGCAGCGGGCGGCACTGGCGTCAGCAACCGATCGAGCCCGCCCAGCAAGGCGCCCAGACCAAGGCCGACCAGTGGAAACCAGCCGACGGCGCGGCCCAGCTCGGCCGGCGCGAAGGGCCGACGCACGAGCGGCGGAAACACCGTCAAGAACTGCAAGGCGGCAAAGAACGAGCCCAGCATGGTGTTGCTATACGGAAAGAGCCCGGCCTTGCATGCAGGCCGGGCTCCAGAAGCCGAATTCCAGAATCGGCAATCCAAGATCAGACCTTGTCGGGCACCGAGAACGGCGCGCGATAGGCACGGGTCAACAGCTGGTTGGCCTTGTCGTCATTGATGATCTTTTCCTTCTCCACATCGATCTCGATGCGGCGGCCCACCATGTAGTTGGTCTCTTCGAGCTTCACCCCTTCGTCCTTCAGGTGGTCCTGCATCCGCTCGAAGTATTCGTAGGAAGTCTTGTCGTCGCCAAAGGCCTTGGTCTCCTTGTTGAAGGGCTGCTCGGTGCCCAGGCGATAGGAGATGTTCGCCAGGTGGCACAGGGCGCTCGAGTAATGAGCCTCGAGCACGTGGGCGTCGAGGTCCTCGCTCTTGCGCGACTTCACGCAGTTGATGAAGTTCTCGAAGATGTCGCCCGGGCCACGCGCCGCGGTCGGGCTCTTCACGCCGGCATGCGAGAAGACTTCCTTGGTTTCAGCCTTCTTGTTCTTGTCGTAGAACTGCTTGTTGCCGACGTTGGCCGGGCTCTTGCGCCCCTTGCCGACCAGGCCGCGCGTCTCGAAGACCAGCAGCGTGTCGCCGTAGTCCATGATGGTGAGCATGGTGTTGGGCGTTTCGCCCTGGTCCTTGTAGCCGAAGCGGCCCCCCACGCTGACGACCGACTTGGGCAGGGTGGCGCCCGGGATCATCCAGCGGGCAATGTCCATCTGGTGGACGCCCTGGTTGCCGATGTCGCCGTTGCCGAAGTCCCAGAACCAGTGCCAGTTGTAGTGAACGAGGTTGCCGTGATAGTCCTGCTTGGGGGCCGGCCCGAGCCAGAGGTTGAAATCGACCTCGGCGGGGGGCGTGCCGGCTTCCTTCATGCCGATGCTGTTGCGGGTCTTGTGACAGGTGCCCAGCGAGACGGCGAGGTGGCCGAGCTTGCCCGCGGCGATATCGCGGGCCGTGTTGGCCCAGCCGCCGCTCGAACGGCTCTGCGTGCCGTGCTGCACGATCCGTTTGTGCTTCTTGGCGGTTTCCACCAGGATGCGGCCTTCGTGCACGTTGTGGCTGCACGGCTTTTCGACGTACACGTCCTTGCCCGCCTGGCAGGCCCAGATGCCGATCAGCGAGTGCCAGTGGTTGCAGGTGGCAATGGAGACGGCGTCGAGGTTCTTATCGTCGAGGGCCTTGCGGATGTCTTGCACCTCGGTGGGTTGCTTGCCCTGCAGCCTGCCGGCGTACTTCTTGAAGACGCGCGAGTCGACGTCGATGAGGTAGGTGATGTCGACGTCGGAGTTTTTCGAATAGGCGGAGAAGTGGGCGCCGCCGCGGCCGTTGAGGCCGGCAATGCCGACGCGCACCTTGTCGTTGGCCCCCAGGACTTTGCCCGAGGACTTGGTGCCCGCGATCGTGATGGTGGCGGCAGCAGCCAGCGTGCCCTTCATGAAGTCGCGGCGGGTTGATCGAGGCATGGAGCACTCCTTTCGAAGGTGGGGGGGAAACGCGTACCTTTCCCGATCCCTCAAGTTGTAACCGACCCGGTTCCGCCACGCAATGGCCAACAGCTACATGCGGGAGTGGTTGCGCGGGCAAAGTAACGAGCGCGTGAGGATTCTCCGGGCGGTTCGTCTTCGCTTGGGAACTGCATGCAACAACACCAACGACGCGGATCGGGGCTGCGCTTCGATCATCCCATAAGGAGAGAACCATGAGACGCCGAGATTTTCTCACCGCCGCGGCAGCCGGGGCAGGCCTCTGTTCGCTGGGATTCCGTCAGGTTCGCGGCGGAGAACTGAGCACGAAGGAGCACGAGTCCGTCGAGCGCGGGCTCAACTATCTCGCCAAGGTGCAAACATCGGGCGGGCACTTTGGCGACCTGGTGCCCGCGTATCCGGTGGCCCTCACTTCGCTGGCGGGCATGGCATTCCTCATGTCGGGCAGCACCATGTGCCAGGGCAAATACAGCCAGAACGTGCGCCGCATCGCTTATTACCTCAAGGATCGGGCCCGCAAGAATGGCCTGATCGCCGGCCAGGACCCGCAGGAACAGGCTCGCTACACGTATGCGCACGGCTTTGCCACGCTCTTCCTGGCCTCGCTCTATGGCGACGAGGAAGACCAGGAGCAGCGGATCTGGCTGCAAAGGATGCTCGATAACGCCGTCCGCTTCATCTGCAACTCGCAGACCACCAAGGGGGGCTGGGGCTATCTGGCCAAGGGCTGTGTACGCGAGGGAGACGACATGGACGAAGGCTCGACCACGGTCACCCAGTTGCAGGCGCTGCGCGCCGCCCGCAACGTGGGCACCTATGTCCCGAAGGTGGTGATCGATCATGCCCGCAAGTATCTCGCTGATTGCACCGGACCCGATGGGCACGTGATCTATCGTCCGGGCCGGCCCGGCGGCCGACCGGCACTGACCGCGGCGGCCATTGCCTGCGGCTTCTCCATGGGTGAGTATCAATCCGATGTGGTGAAACGCTGGCTCAGGTCGGCCCATCAAAGCATGGGGCCCATCGGCCAGCGCCGCATGGGGCACGATGAGTATGCCCACTACTACTATTCCCAGGCGGCCTACATGCTCGGCGAGGAGGGCTATCGGAATCTCTTCCCCGAATCGCGGCCTGCGGATCGCCTGACCTGGTCGGGCTACAAGAAAGACAACTTCCCCGCGATCCTGAACAGCCAGGCCACGGATGGCTCGTGGGTGCAGGGCAGCCCGTATGGCCCGGTTTACCTGACCTCCATTTACTTGACGATCTTGCAGCTTGAACGCGCGGCGTTGCCCATCTATCAACGCTAAAGGACTGGCAACTCAATGGCGCGCAACTGCCATTGAGCTGCATCCCCTGTTTCCTAAACCCTTCGGCACCACTGCTTGCAGCCAGCCTGAAGGGCTCGAAACAAACCAGCCCGAAAGGCACTTCTCCAAGAAGTGCCTCGGCGCCGCCCTGGGTAAGGCCACCTGTGAACGAAGCCCTGAAAGGGCTGGTAAAGCGAACCAGGCAGCCCGAGCAGTCGCCGCAACCTCCTATTG
>JBFWSD010000504.1:0-5651 GCA_050248575.1 Gemmataceae bacterium | reverse complement strand
AGCTCACCGAAAGCCATGGATTCGAAGGTCACCGACGGCCCGAACAAGGGGTCGCTCATCCTGTGCATCTACGACGTCAGCGGAGACACGCTCAAAGTCTGCTTCGACCCCGAAGGCAAGAAGCGGCCCACGGAGTTCAAGGGCGACACCGGCATGCAGACCCTCGTCGTGCACAAGCGCGTGAAGAAGTGACTCTGTGGGGAAGCAGACGCGGCAAGCTATTCACCTCAGCACACGTCGAAGGAAATGCGGCCCTGCTTGCGGCGGGGGCAGATGTCTCCTGCCCGAAGTCACAGTTTGGGCACATCGAGGCCGTACTGGCGTCGATGGTTGGGGAATGAAGTGAGGAACCATGTCTGACTCCGAACGCCTGCTCGAGCGGATCGAAGAGGGCGTGGCCGCGCATGGAGGGGACCTGGGCGGCTGGACGCGCCTCGAGGGCGCGGCGCTGCAACTGTTCGACGGGCGGGTGACGTTGCGGGCCGAGTTGCAGGACCCGGGCGGCAACGCGGCGGGCATGGCGATCCACGCCCACGTCTTTACCACTCTCCACGAGTTCGATGACGAGGTACTCGATGCCTGCCTGTTCGGCCTGGGGGACGACCAGGAAAAGCGGCTGGCCGAGGCGGCCCTGATCTGGATCACCGGCGTGGCCGGGCCCATCCGCTCCTTCCTGGACAACAAGCCGGTCTGCATGTCGTGCCAGGCGGGGGTCGCCGGCGGCGACGCCGCGCAGGGCTTCGCGCCGGGCGATTATGGACTGCCCGGGCTGCGCGCCTATGTTGGCCCGTCGTTCGCGCGCGGCTTCCCGGAGGAAGGAGTTCAAACGACGCTGGACGACACGAAGCCGTGGTTTCGCTTTGCCGCCGAGTCCGCCGCGCCGCGCCGGGTGCATCTGGCGAAAGCCTCGATCGTCTCGAAAGGGAAAGCGGGCTGGACGCGCGACCTGGAAATCGACGGGCACGACGTCTCGTATCATGAGCCCGACTGGCCCGCGGGCGTGCGCGGCCCGGAGTTCGGCTACCTGACGCGCTTCGCGGTCTTCGAGTTCCCGCGCAACTCCGCGGAGATCCAGCGGCGGGCCGAGCTGGAGCGAACCATCCGCCACTTCGCCGAGCACTACTCGAAGTTCGAATCGATCGACCGCCTCGAGGAAGCCATGGTCCGCGCGGGGTTCAATGCCGACCTGGTGCACGAGACCGAGTCCATCTCGACGATCGCGTTCAGCCGCACGTTCTTCGAGCCGCACGGGGTGCAGTTTGCGTCGACGGTATTCCGTGCCCGGCAGGATGACCGCGTCGAGTCGGATGTGCCGCTGATGTCGATCCCGGCCTACACGCGTGCCCGCGCGCTGGCCGCCAGGTTGCGTCAGACGATGACGCGGGACAACTTTCAAGCACTGTGCCTCTACAACGCGGAAGCGCACGCCATCGTGCAGGCCATGGAGGCCATGGGCGACCAGCTCGATCTGACAAAGCTGACGATGTACCCGTGCGTGGTGCCCGACCGCGGCGTGAGCGAGCAAACCATGAACGCCGCGCTGGCGAAGTTGAATGACCTGATCGAGCGCAACCGCCAGCCCAGGAAGAAACCGTGGTGGAAGTTCTGGTAGGACGGGTTCATTGCGATGAAACAGATTCTTGGCATTGTGATGAAACAGGTGCCCGCCCTGGTGATCGGCTTCGTTCTGGGCGGCATCGCCATGGCATGCCTGGTCGCCTACTCGGTCCACCGGGCACCCGCCGCTCCGGAACTGCGACCCGCGAAGGCAATCAAGGTGACACTCTATCCTTGGGAGTTCATGGGCGGCGTCGACGGCAAGCCGGTGGAGATCCCGCCCGAGAAGCTGGACCAGGTTTACCGGCGGCTGACGCCCGACACGTATTACGAGGGCGGTGTCTGCGATTTCATCACGCCCATCGTCGCCAAGGCGGTCATCACCCACGACGATGGCACCGAGACAAGCGTCCTGGTCCGGGACGGCGGGCACAACCCTGCCGTCGTGTCCCTGGACGGGCGGAACTACTTCTACGCGCGAAGTGACCCGGACGTTTACGCAGGGGCCTACGAGCTCTTTCAGGTGGTAGGTGCCTTGAAGAACCATGCTGCTCCGCAGCCGTAGGGCAGCGGCGGAATCGCAGAGGTGCAAGAACACAAGACCCGCGGGCAGTAGCCCGCGGGCCTCGTTCAGTCAGTCGTCGCCTCACCTGATCACTTCAGGTGCTTCTTCAGCTCGTCCTCGAGGTTGCCGACCTGGATGGTGCGGCTGATGACCTTGCCGTCCTTGCCGACCAGGAACAGGGTGGGCAGGGACTTGATGCCGTAGTGCGTGGCCAGCGGGCCTTCCAGCCCTTCCGGCTGCAGCACCTGGATGCCGGGGACAGCGACGCGGTTGCCGGCCTCGGGCGGGCCGTTATCGAGATTGATGGCGACCACCTCGAAGCCCTTGCCCGCATAGGTGCTTTGCAGGAGCTTCAGCCGGGCGAAATCGCCCACGTACTGGTGGTTCCAGCTGGCCCAGAAGTAGACCACGACCATCTTGCCCCGCTGGGTGGCGATGTCGAAGTTCCCGTCCTTGAGCTCGATTTCCTTGCCCTCGCACTCGAGGCGGCGGATGGCGCCGGCAGCGCTGTCGGCGGCCGGATGGTTCGGGAAGTCCTTGACCAGGCGGGCGTACCAGTTCCTGGCCTCGATCTCCTTGTTGACGAACTCGCTGACCATGCCAAGCTGGTTGAGGGCGTCGCCCGCTTCATCGGCGGTCGGATAGGCGGCCACGTAGCGGGCCAGCTTTTCCAGCCACTCGGCCTGCAAGAGCGGATACTTGGCCTGGTCCTTGTCGTTCTGGATCTCGACCAGCTTGCGGGCGTATTCGGCCTGCAGCTCGCGGAAGGCGACGAAGGCGGTGAGCGCCTTGCCGGGCTGCTCGCGCTCGAGCTGCTGCCGCAGATTGACGAGCCGATCGAAGGCGGTGCGGTCGGCCGGCATGCTCACCTGGGCCGCCGCGTGCAGCGATTCGGCCAGCTGGCGAAGCCACAGCTCGCGGCGTTCCGGCTTGTCCACGGGCAGCACGCGTTCGATCAGGTTGGCGCGTTGCAGGTTGTAGCGGATCACGTCGCTCGAGTTGCTGCCTTCTTGCGTTTGCGGGGCCCGGGCGTCGAGCTGACGCAGCTCGTCGAGCAGCTTCTGCAGCTCGGGATTGACCGAAGGAGATTCGTCGTCGCCCGGCACGTCGATGAGCCGCCAGGCCACGCCGACCTGGATCATCTCGCCGAGCTGGATGAAGTCGTGCTTGCCGGCGTCTTCGAAGAGGATGGCCGCGCGGCCATACTTGATGAGGTCGTGGCTGGAGCCGACCTGGTCGCCCGGAACAAGCTGGGGCAGCCCGGCTTCGAGGCGAACCCATTCAGCCTTCGGGCTCAGGTTGAGCTTGGTGGCCGAACGCATGAACTTGTTGCTGGCGGCGCCGCGCAGCTGCTTGACTCTTTGCACCTCGGCGGCGGGCAGCTCGAGGGCCGACATCTCGGCGTCGGTGATCAGCAACGCCTGGAAACGGGCAAAGTCGCGCTTGATGAGGGTATCGAGCGCCTCGCGGCTGACTTCCTCCGCGGAGATGACCTTCCACGAATCGATCTTGCCGTCCTCGTCGAAGTCGACGCCCCAGCGCGTGCCGGCGGTGTTCATCCAGCGGTACTGATCGATCTTCTCGTTGTGATTCGAATCGATCTCGCGATAGACTTCGAGGCCGTCGTTGTAGTAGGACCAGACGTTGACCTTCTTGTCGCCGTTGGAATCGAAATAGCGGCGGACGGGCCGGCCCTGGGCGTCGCGGAGGAGCCAGCCGTTGCTGCCCGGCTTGGCGCCGTTGATGAGCTCGACCTTGCAGTTCTTGTGTTCTTCGGCGGCGGGGGTGGAGAACTCGATGCCGTCGATCTTGGGTCGGAAGGTGAGCATCTGGGCCACGGTGGGTGCGGCGTGCGCCTGCATGCCGCCCAGACCGAGCAGGCAACCCGCCATGAATCCCATTGCCTTCTTTGCCTTCGACATCCGTGTCTCCTTTCGTGTTCTCTCCCGTTGCCTGCGCTCCGGGCCGCCGGGAACTCGATCGGCAATCCTACTTCCCGAAGGTTGCCCAGTATTCTTCGGCAGCCCGCCGGTTCCGGTTCAACGCAAAGCAGCGAAGATGCGAGCGCTGCCGGGTTCAAGGCAGCAGACCTTTCGGCCTCGCGCCGGCAGCTTGCTTACCTGGTCCCAGACGCTTTTCCCTGTTTGACACCAGCAGGCAGAACATTTCAGCGAGCGAACATCAACAAGCTGTAGCGATCCTGCCGATAGTAGCGATCAGGGAATGACTGCGCGCCGGGTTCGAGCGCGTGCCCTGCGCGTTCACGTGGCGAGGTTGGAGAGCGTTCTTGGCTCTGCTGAGACGGATCCTGGGCACCGGATTGGTGTGCGGCCTGGTCGGCTGCATCGCCCCGGGAACCGACCGCGCGGGGCCGCCGCCCGAGGTCGAGCTGCCGGCAGCGCGCGACGAAGCAGCATCATCAACCATCGTGCCGGTCGCCTGGCAGTTGCCTGCCCCGCGTGTGGAAGAGGCCTTGCCCGCCGATCCGCGCCTGGGCGAAGTGCCCGTCGAGGAGACGCGCTATTCGCTCAACGAGGTCTTGCAGCGCACGCTCAATTCCGACCCGCGGCTGCGGGCCGGCTTCGAGACCATCAGCCAGGCGGAAGCCGATCTGCTCACCGCCTCGCTGTTCCCCAATCCGCAACTCTTTGGAGACATCCAGCTCTTGCCGCTGGGTATCCGGATCACACCGCAACGGCAGGGCGGCCCGCCGCAAAGCGACGTCATGGTCACCTATCCCATCGACTGGTTTCTGTTCGGCAAGCGGGCGGCGGCGATGATGGCCGCGCGCGTCGGAGTGCAGGTTTCCGAGGCCGATTACGCGGAGCTCATTCGCGAGAGGCTGCGCGACGCCAGCCTGGCACATTACGATGTCGTCGAGTCGCGGATCAAGCTGGTGGCGGCACGCGCCATCGTGGCCAGTGCCCGCCAGATCGAGGAAGAGGCCAAGAAGATCAAGAAACCGGAAACGGATCTGCAGCGCATTCGACTGCACATTCTCAAGACCGAGCAAGACCTGCGGCTGGCCCATGCCGCGCATGTCAGTGCCAAGGCCAGGCTGCGCGTCTTCCTTGGCGAGATTGGCGGCCCGGAGGAGGTTGGTGCGCTCGGGGACCTCCCCGATCCCACAAGTCCCGCGCCGCCGCGGGCCCGCGAACTCTTCGACCTGGCCCGGCAGAACCGTCCCGATATAACCTCTCTCGAACTCAAGGTGACGCAGGCGCAGGCTCGCGTGCGCTCACAGAACAAGCAAGCTTATCCGCAGGTCGCTCCGCAATTCGGTTATTCCTACCAGTTTCAGAATATCATCGGCATGCGCGATGCCAGCTTGTGGGACGCGGCCCTCACGGTGAGCGTGCCCCTGTTTGATCGCAATCAGGGCAATCGGGCCAAGGCCGCCTCGATGCTCAACCAGAACATGCATCAGTTGTATGCCAGCCTCGTCGATCTGCGCGCCGAGATCGAACAGCTCGTGCAAGACTACCTCGCCGCCGAGACCAATGCCGAGGCCGTCACGCCGGAAGACGTC
>JBFWSD010000503.1:0-5651 GCA_050248575.1 Gemmataceae bacterium | reverse complement strand
CGCCGAAGCGCCGGCGCGGAAGCCGATCCCCACCATGCCGGCGCTACCCGCCGACAAATCGAGGCCACCCGCGGCGCCCAGCGAGGCCAAGCCGGCCACGCCGGCGCCCGTTCGTCCTGCGGCAGAATCAACGAGGCAGACCGTGCGTGGCGATGCTCCCACGACGGTGGCCGATACGAAGCCGGCGGCGGCGCAGCCCGTGGCGGATCATCGGCCGCCGGCGTCCGCGCCACCGGCGCGAATCCCGACGCCGCCAGCCATGCCGGCCAGGCCGGCTCCGCAACAGCCCGCGGGCCGCAATGACGCGTCCTCGCGGCCCGCGGCCATGCCGCTGGTGCCGGATGAAGACGAGCCGACTCCGACCTTGCCCGTCTCGGCATTGCGGGCAGCGGCCACGCCACTGGTTCCCGACGATCAGCTGCGCACCCCGCCGCCGTTCAAGCAGATCAGCGGGCCAGCAGCGCGGCCGCTGATTCCCGATGAACCACCCGCACCGGTGCCGCCTGTAAGCGGCCCGGCAGCGCGGCCGCTCGAGACGGATGAGCCCGCCGTTCCGCCCCCGCCTGTCCGACCGCCGAGCGTGTTGCCCCCGCCCGCACCGGCCGTGGCGGAGGAGCGCTACACTCCGTTCGGCAAGTTGGTCCCGAAGAACGCGGAAGAGACGATCAAGCCCGGGCCGCCCACGCCCCAGCGCGTCGACAATCGCCCGCGCGGGCCGCGCATCGAAGATACGCCGCCGCCCCCGCCGCGCTCGAAGCCGCCGGTCGACCTCGATGAGATTCGCTGGCCCAATACGCCGCCCCCGCACCTCATCCCCAATCGCCCCGCGTGGAAGGGGGGCGAACCTCCGGAGGAAGGCAGCGGGGGCGAGGAGTTCGTCACCTTCGACGAACCCTACCGCGGGCCGCGCATCGACTTCGGCGACGAATCGCGCATCAGCCGCCACGGCCCCGATCCCGAATCGATCATCGACCTTTCCGAGTTCGAATCCGAGGGGGATTCACGCGTTCCTCGCTACAGCGGCATTCCCACCATGCCCGGGGACGAGCCTCTCTTCGAAGACGTCCCCGGCGACGCCGCCTTCGGGGGCAACAGCGCCGACGTGGCCAGCTTCGGCCCGTCCAGCGAGGTCATCTACGGCGACATCAACCCGAGTTCCGATCCAAGCAGTGCCCACCTGGATTCGCACCTCGAGATGGGCGACGTCCCCCGCTTCACGGACGAAACGGCGAACAGCGATGATGAAGAGCCCATCCTGGCGGAAGCCGCCGAAGACGACGAGGATGTGCCCTACGCCGAAGAAGAGGTTGAAGCTGCCTTTGGCGTGCCACAGGAGCCGTACGCTCCGCTCGACACCGAGTCGGAAATGGTCGAACTGGCCACGCCTCCCGAGTCGTTCGATAACGCGGAGAATCGCCGCACGCATCAACGGCTCAGCACCGATCTGGAAGCGGTATGCGAGACGATCGGGCGGCTCGAGATGCGCTGGACGGCCCGGCTGCGCGACGTGTCGCGCGGCGGGCTGCAAATCGTCACCGAACGCCGCTTCGAATCGGGCACGATCCTCAGCATCCAGGTGCCCGGCCTCGGCGAATATGTGCCCACCCTGCTGGTGCGCGTGATGCGCGTCACCGCCGAGGAAGACGGGCTCTGGTCGCTCGGTTGCCGCTTCGCCCGCGAACTGAGCGAGCGCGACGTGGCCACCCTGTGCGGCAGCTAACCGTCTCGAACGTCATCGCGTCAAGATCAGCCTTCGGCTTCGAAGGCAACGACAACGCAGGTGACGTTGTCGGACGAGCCGCGCGCCAGCGCCATGTCCACGAGCTGATCGCACCAGACTTGCGGGTCGGCAAACTCGCGAGCCCCTTCGCGGAGGTCGTCGTCGTCGATGTGATTGGTGAGGCCGTCGCTGCCCAGCACCAGGCGGTCGCCCGCTTCAGGCACCAGCGGCGTGATCTCGGCGTCTTCTTCCATCTGCGTGCAGCCGAGGAAACGATAGAGGACGTGCTGCAGCGGGCTATGGCGCGCCTCTTCGGGAGAGAGCACCCCGTGGTTGACCAGTTCCTGGGCCACGGAATGGTCGACGGTGAGAAGGCGTACGGAGTCGCCGCGGACGAGATAGGCGCGGCTATCGCCCAGGTGGGTCACGTAGACCGTGCCGTTGAGCTGCAGGGCCAGCACGGCGGTGGTGCCCATGCGGCGGCCCTCGGGCTGATCGCGGCCTTCTTCGATGATGGCGAGATTGGCCTCGTTGAGGGCACGCAGCAAGAGGAGCTTGGGGTCCTCGTTGGTGGCAAGGCCGGTCTGCACCACGCGCGAAATGATCTCCGCCGCCATGCCGCTGGCGCGTTCGCCGTGTTCTTGCCCGCCCATGCCGTCAGCGACGATGTAGAGTCGGTGAGGCAGGTCGACGAGGAAGCTGTCTTCGTTGTTGTCGCGCTTCCCCTGGGCAGAACGGCTACCGACGTGGATGAAATCAGCCATGCAATCGATGCTTCCCGGTGGCCCGCTGGGTGCATTCCCCGGTGATGCGGAGTGTTCACGGGCGCGCTGTCCCCGCAACTGATTCTACGTCACGAAAAAACGCAGCGGCAAGCAAATTTGCAGGCGATCCGGCCCTTGCGTCAGATAGACGCCACGAGAATCCGCAAGCGATCCTTCCTGGAATCGCCCGGCCCGGCCCCACTCTCCATATACGCAAGACCTGCAGATTCGCTATAATCCTTCTAGATGTCTCCACGGACCTCGGGCGGGTCGTGGACTGGATCGTCCACGCCGGGGTTGTCCCTAAACAGCACTGGGGAACGGATGGAACCGTTTCGACGAGGAGCCTTCGCGATGACCGAGACCGAGTGGCTCACCACCTGCGATCCCGATCTGATGCTCGATCACGTTCGCGACAGCACCAGCGAACGCAAGCTCAGACTGTTTGCCATCGCCTGTTGCCGCTCGTTCTGGCACCTACTCTCCGACGAAGTAAGCCGGCAGGCCGTGGAAGTGGCCGAACGCTATGTCGATCGGCTGGCACCGCACGAGGAACGCGACGCCGCCTGCCGGGCCGCCTGGAGCGCGATCAGCTTACAATCTCCCGAGCGCTGGAAGCGGGCCGCGGCCCTCGCCGCCGGCCGCGTTGTCGATAGCGACTGGCCCCTCTTTGGCCGCTGGTACGGCTCGTCCAAGTTCGGCAAGGAACATGCCTGGAACGCGGTCATGGAGATCCAGAACTATCCGCGCCGCCCGGAACGCTGCCACCTGATCCGTGAAATCTTCGGCAATCCGTTCCGTTCCGTGGGCATCGACAAGGGCTGCCTGCAGTGGAACGACGGGACGGTGCCGCGCATCGCCCAGTGGATCTACGACGAACGTTCGTTCGACGATCTGCCCATCTTGGCCGACGCGCTGGAAGAGTCGGGCTGCCGGCAAGCACAGCTCCTGGCCCATTGCCGCGCCCCGGGCAGCCATGTGCGGGGCTGCTGGGCCCTCGACCTGGTCCTCGGCAAAGAATGATCGCCTCAGCCAACCTTTTCCCCCCTGCCGTGGCCCCCTTCAGGAGTTGAAGGGGTCAAAGGTACGTTTTCCGCTTCGAAAATTGTGGCCCATACTGGAGATAGATACCATCATGGAGGGGTAACCGAGCCTACCGCCCGGGGGGGCAAGCCATCCGCAAGTTTCTGCTGATCTCGCTGTGCCTTGTCTTTGCAATGCCGTTCGCGCGCGCCGCGGAGCCAACCCCCGCTGATCTGCGCTTCTTCGAAACGCGCGTTCGCCCGGTGCTCCTGGATCAATGTGCCCGCTGCCATGGCGAGAAGAAGCAAAAAGGCGGGCTGCGCGTCGACGAGCCCGAACGCTTGCTGCGCGGCGGCTCCGCCGGGCCAGTCATCGTCAAGGGCAAGCCTGCCGAGAGTAGTTTCATCAAGGCTCTTGCCCACGACGACCCCGAACTGAAGATGCCACCCAATCGCAAGCTATCGGACCAGCAGATTGCCGACCTCACCCACTGGGTCAAGATCGGCGCCCCCATCCCGAAAAGGACCAGTGTTTTGAAGGGGGACATCAACGCCGGCCGACTGTTCTGGTCGTTCAAGACTCCCGTCGATCCGCCGGTGCCGGAGGTCAACAACGCTGCCTGGGCGCGCACGCCGCTGGACCGTTTTGTGCTGGCGGCGCTGGAAGCGAAGGGGATCGAACCGGCCCCTGCGGCGGACAAGATTGCCCTGTTGCGCCGGGCCACTTACGACCTCATCGGGCTGCCCCCCACGCCTGCGGAGATCGACGCATTCCTGCAGGACGAGTCTCCCGACGCCTTCGCGCGCGTGGTCGAGCGCTTGCTGGCCAGCCCGCACTACGGCGAGCGCTGGGGCCGCCATTGGCTGGATGTGGCCCGCTATGCCGATTCCAACGGCCTCGACGAGAACATCGCGCACGGCAACGCCTGGCGCTACCGCGATTACGTCATCGCCGCCTTCAACAGCGACAAGCCCTACGATCGCTTCGTCGTCGAGCAGCTTGCCGGGGATTTGCTGCCGCACAGCAACATGAAGCAACGGCACGAACAGCTCATCGCCACCGGGTTTCTGTCGCTTGGCCCCAAGGTGCTGGCCGAGGTGGACGAGACCAAGATGGAGATGGATATCATCGACGAGCAGATCGATACGCTGGGACGGGCGTTTCTCGGGCTGACCCTTGGCTGTGCCCGCTGCCACGATCACAAGTTCGACCCGATCCTCACCGAGGACTACTACGCCCTGGCCGGCATCTTCAAGAGCACGAAGACGATGGAGAGCTTCAAGAAGATTGCCCGCTGGCACGAGAACCCGATCGCCACCGACGAGGAACTGGCCCGGCAGCGCGAGCATCAGCAGCAAGTCGCAGCTCGGAAAGAAGAGGTGGCTGTCCTCATCAAGGCTGCCATGGAAAAACTGAAGCAGGCCGGCGTCGCACTGCCCAAGAATCCCGAGTCCATGTTCCCCGCCGAGACGAAAGCCGAGTTGAAGAAGCTGCGCGAAGAGCTGGCAAAGCTGGAAAAGGCCGCGCCGGAGCTGCCCACCGCGATGGGTGTGACCGACGGCAAGGTCGTTGATGTGGCGGTTCATCTGCGTGGCGATCACTTGAAGCTCGGCGACATGGTGGCGCGGCGCGTGCCGCAAGTGCTGGCCGACGTCGAAGCACCCCGCTTCGGTACGGTCCACAGCGGGCGGCTCGAACTGGCCCGCTGGCTGGTGCGCCCGGAGCATCCGCTCACCAGCCGCGTGATCGTCAATCGCGTCTGGCGCTGGCACTTCGGGCAGGGCCTTGTCCCCACGCCGGATAACTTCGGCCGCCTTGGCGAAAGGCCAGCCAACCAGCCCCTGCTCGACTGGCTGGCCCGCCGCTTCATCGAGGAGGGCTGGTCGCTCAAGAAACTCCACCGCCGCATCATGCTCTCGAACACGTATCAGCTGAACACGAAACATCCGCGCGGCTCGTTCGACGCCGACCCGGAAAACCGCTTGCACTGGCGGGCCAACGTCCGCCGCCTAGAAAGCGAAGCCATTCGCGACAGCCTGCTCGCCGTCAGCGGCACGCTCGACACCACGCGCGGCGGCTCGCTCTTGCACGTCAAGAACCGCGAGTTCCTCTTCGATCACACCTCGAAGGACACGACGAAATAC
>JBFWSD010000502.1:0-5657 GCA_050248575.1 Gemmataceae bacterium | reverse complement strand
CCGTGCAGCCCGATCAAGTTAACTATGTAGAAGCGCATGGCACAGGCACGCGTCTCGGCGATCCCATCGAGGTTCAGGCGCTGGCAGCAGCATTCGGCCCGCGCCCCGAGGACCGGCCTCTCTGGATTGGCTCGGTCAAGTCAAACATCGGCCACCTCGAGGCCGCCGCCGGCATGGCCGGCTTGATCAAGGTCGTGCTTGCCCTGAATCATGGCGAGATTCCAAGGCACCTGAACTGCGTCACGCCCAGCCCGCACATTCCTTGGGCCAACCTGTCGGTTCGCGTAGTCCAAGCTTCGGTTCCCTGGCCTGCCGATCCGGAAGGGAAACCGCGATTGGCGGGCATCAGCTCCTTTGGATTCTCGGGGACCAACGCTCATGTCCTGGTCGAGGAAGCGCCGTTGCGGGGGGCACCCATCGCCAGAGAGGAACGTCCGCTTCATCTGCTCACGCTGTCGGCCCGCAGCCGCGACGCCCTGAAGGAACTGGCCACTCGCTATGCAGCCCATTCGCAACTGGCAACCGAGTCGCTGGCCGAAATCTGCTACACGGCGAGCACTGGGCGCGGGCATTTCGAGGAACGGCTGGCCCTTGTCGCGCGCACGCGCGAGCAGCTGGCAACACAGCTGACATGCTGGACTGACGGCCAGCAGGCAAGTGACCTGATCCAGGGTTCGTCGGACAACTCCAGTGTCAAGCTGGCAGGGCTGTTTCCTGCCGAGGGACTCGAATACATCGGCATGGGCCGTCAACTCTTTGAGACGCAGCCCACTTTCCGCATGACCATTCGGCAGTGTGAGGAGATTCTGCGGGCCGATTTGCCACACCCACTTTCCGAGGCACTGTTTCAAGAGAATGGACTGCTGGAGCGGACCGAGTTCAAGCTGCCCGCACTGTTCACGCTGGAATTCGCCCTGGCGCAGCTTTGGGGAAGCTGGGGCCTTCTGCCCGACGTGCTACTTGGGCAGGGAGTCGGGGAATATGTGGCTGCCTGTGTTGCGGGAATCTTGTCACTGAAAGACGGTCTGAAGCTCGCCGTCGAACGAGCCCGGCTCTTGAACGACTCGAGTCCACCAGATTCAGCGTTCGATCTGTTCGAACGAGCAACACGAACGATTGACCATCGTTCGCCTCAAGTGGAATTCCTTTGCAGCATGACGGGCCAGTTGTTGAAGGCCGGGAATACGTTGAATCAGGCCTACTGGCGTGCGCAGTCGCAGCAACCGTTCACGCTGGCACCCGGCCTTCACACGCTGGCGGCGCGTGGCAACCGCTTGGTACTGGAATTCGGCCCACATCCAACCATGGCGGATGCACGGTTCGTCAGTTTGCCTTCTCTGCAGCGTGGCATGGAAGATTGGAAAGTGATCCTGTCAAGCTTGGCTCAGGTCTACGTGACAGGTGGCTCCGTCGACTGGATTGCTTTCGATAGAGACTATACACGGCGAAAGGTAAGTTTGCCCACTTACCCGTTCCAGCGACAGCGATACTGGATGTCGGTGTCTTCGAGCCAGTATTCAGGGACTGGCTCGCATCCGCTGCTGGGCCCGCCACGGCGTTCGCCGGTCCAAAAGGATGTGACCTTCGACGCCACCTGGAGCACGCGCCAGCCATGCTGGCTTGGTGATCACCGCGTAAACGGAGGAGCCGTCGTTCCCGCGACGGCCTATCTGGAAGCGGCGCTGGCCGCAGCGTCCATGTTCATGTCGGGCCACTCGATCGCTCTCGAACACGCAGAATTTCAGCAAGCGCTCGCGCTGCCCGAAAGCGGCAGTTGCTCCCTGCAACTGGTGTGGACTCCAGCAGAGGCCGGTTCCGGGCAATGGCGCATCTACAGCCAGCAAGGCGAAAACTGGACGTTGCACGCTCATGGCCATGCTCGCGTCGCCGATCCGATGTCGCCCACAATGGCACTGCAAGAGTCGCTGGCACGCTGCCCGGAAACCGTGTCCTTGGAGGCGTTTCGTGCACATCTCAGATCCCTGGGACTGGAGTACGGGCCGTGTTTCCAGGGACTGATCGAACTGCGGCGCGGCACTGGCGAAGCGGTGAGCCGAATTGATTTGCCCGAAGAGCTCAATGCGGAGCGCCACTCCTACACGCTGCATCCGGCCTTGCTCGATGCCTGTTTGCAGACCTGCATGTTCCTGGTGCCGGACGCTGGAGTGATGCTGTTACCGTTTTCCATCGACCTGGTGCAAGTTCAGCAGGTACGCGATTCGTTGCTGTGGTGCCATGCGCAAACGCGGCCCGATTCCACGGCCGCGACGCCGGCCTTCGACTTGCAAATCACCGATGATGCCGGGCAGGCTGTCGGCAATGTTATTGGCCTGCGCCTTCGACCTGGGACACCAGGTCGAAATGAATCGGTTCACATTTCCGACTGGTTCTGCCGGCTCTCGTGGCACGAACAAGTCAGCACCGCAGCTTCCTGCTTGCTTGGCCCGGAAGCGCTGGCGCGTGAGCTGGACACTGCGCCCGCGAACTCCGGGCGTTACTTGTCGGCTTTGAACGACGCTGCCACCGGGTACGCGCTTGCAGCCCTGGCACAACTGGGGATGAAGTCAATTGTGGGCGAAACGGTGTCTCCTTCCCGATTGCCCGAGATCGCTCCACAGCACTACCGCCTCGTGAATCACCTGTGCATGCAGTTCGAGGCAGCCGGGTTTCTACGTCGGAGTGGCGACGAATGGATAGTGGCGCGGCCATGGCCCGTGGCGGCTCCGGAACGCCAGCTCATGCAGATGATCGACAAGCATCCCGAAGCGAGCATCGAAGCGGGTTTGCTGCAGCGTGTGGGTACGCGCCTCGCGGAGGTGCTGCGCGGCAAATGTGATCCGCTGGCGCTGCTGTTCCCGCCAGGAGAAGAACTCTCTGCCGCCGCGCTTTATCGTGATGCGCCCGAGACGAAGGCATTCAATGCCATGCTGGCCGAAGTGGTGGCCCGGGCTGCGGCGCGCCTGCCGGAGGGCTGTCCGGTCCGCATCCTGGAATTGGGCGCGGGCACTGGCAGCACTACAGCCGCACTCCTAGCCCGTCTTCCGCCATCGACCACCAGGTACACTTTCACCGACCTGTCGGCCGGGTTCTTCGCACCGGCACGCGAGGAGTTCGCAGCTTATCCTTTTGTCGACTATCGCATCCTTGATATCGAACGCGATCCCCAGTCGCAGGGACTACCACATCATGGCTTCGATGTGGTGCTTGCTGCCAACGTCTTGCATGCCACGGCAGACTTGCGCACGGTGGTGCGGCATGTACGCAAGCTGCTAGCTCCGGCAGGGATGCTGGTGCTCCTGGAGGCAACGCCACGTCAGCGCTGGCTCGACCTGGTTTTTGGTTTGCTCGAGGGCTGGTGGAAGTTTACGGACGGTGACTTGCGGCCCAACCATCCGCTCCTGCCCGCCGCCGCATGGGAACGACTGCTTCAGGATGAAGGATTCGAGCAAACGGCGACTTTGCCCGCCGGGGCTGATGCGGGCCAAAACCTGGTGCTGGCACGTGCTCCCACCGAACCAGTGAAAGCCGCACCGGGCCGTTACCTGATCTTCGCGGACCCGACGGGCATCGGCGCCGACCTTCGCCGGCGACTGGCCGACAGCGGTTGCGAGACGGTCCTGGTGGACCAAGGCGCCGGCTTCAAACAGATTACGGACTACCACTACTGTTTGAACACTTCGAGCAATTCTGACTTCGAACAGATGCTTGAAGTGGTTGTCAGGCACGGTCCGTTACGGGCGGTTGTTTATCTGGGGGCGCTTGGCGAAGCCGAGTGTTCATCCACTGCTTGCACTGGTTTGCTCCACCTGGTCCAGGCGCTTGCGCGTTCTGACCTCGCACCGCGCTTGCTGGTCGCCACGAACGGAACGCAGGCGGTTGTGCCCGCGGACCGAGTCGACGGGCTGACTCAGGCGCCGCTCTGGGGGCTGGCACGAGTTGTTGCCAACGAGCATCCGGAACTGAAATGCACCTGTATCGACCTGGAGGGCAACGTCTCTCCAGACCGGGCCAGCGAACAGCTGTTCTTCGAGTTGACTGGCCCGGACGCGGCAGCCCAGATCGCCTATCGAGACGGACAGCGGCTGGTGGCGCACTTGACGGAGTCCGCCGAAACCTTGGCGATTCCACCGGGCCATTTCCGGCTAGAGGTCGCCGAGCGGGGCGACCTCGACAGCCTCTGCCTGGGGCCCTTCGAACCACAGGAGCCAGAACCTGGCCAGATCAGCGTGGCTGTGCATGCCGCCGGGCTCAACTTCCGAGACGTGCTCAACGTGCTCGGCATGTATCCCGGGGAAGTCGGCCCGCCCGGCCACGAATTCGCGGGCAGAATCACTGCAGCCGGGGCAGGCACACGTCTCGAGTTCGGCACCGAGGTGGTAGGCTTCGGCACAAGTTGCATTGCCGATACCGTGAACGTCGTCGAGGATCTGGTTGGAATCAAGCCGCGACGCCTCAGCATGGAACAGGCGGCCGGCGTGCCCACAGTTTTTGTCACAGCGGCGCTGGCGCTCGAAGAACTCGCACGGCTCCAAGAGGGTGAAAGGATCCTGATCCACGCTGCGGCAGGCGGAGTGGGCTTGGCTGCCATTCAACTGGCGCAGCAGGTCGGTGCAGAGGTATTTGCCACGGCCAGCCAGGCCAAGCATGCGGCGCTCCTTGCCAGTGGCGTTCACCACGTCTCCAACTCGCGGTCGACTGATTTTGTCGAGGACGTGCTGCGCCGCACCGACGGCCGGGGTGTGGACGTGGTGCTAAACAGTCTGAGCGGCGAGTTTATTCCTGCCAGCTTGCGCGTGCTGGCCCCGGGCGGCCGCTTCGTGGAGATCGGCAAACGCGGCATCTGGAACGCCGCGCAAGTCGCCGCGCAACGTCCCGATGTGACCTATCACGTGCTGGCCCTCGATGAGCGGATCGCGGCTGACCCCGTATGCATTGGCGCACTGCTGCGTGAGATCTTGCAACGGTTTGATGCAGGGCAGCTACAACCAGTGGTTCGCGCCGTGCATCCGTTGACGGAAGCCGCGAGTGCCTTCCGCATCATGCAGCAGGCCAGGCACACGGGCAAGATCGTGCTCCGCGTGCCCCGCGAACTGCCCAAACTCTTGCGTCAAGATTCTAGCTACCTGATCACCGGCGGGCTGGGCGGCCTCGGCCTCGCAACAGCGCAGCGACTCATCGAACGCGGCGCGCGGCACCTTGTGCTCCTGGGCCGCAATCCGCCCTCAGAATCAGCCCATGAGGTCATCGCCGGGCTGGAACACGCGGGGGCGGAGGTGCTTGTCCTTCAAGCAGATGTTTCGGTTGCCGCCGACGTGGCTGCTGCCCTCGAGCAGATCGCGCGAAGGCTGCCTCCCTTGCATGGCGTCATTCATGCCGCCGGCGTGCTGGATGACGGCGTCTTGTTGAACCAAACATCCGAACGCTTCGCGCGCGTGCTGGCCGCCAAGGTGGAGGGGGCGTGGAACCTGCACCGGTTGACCATGGACCTGCCGCTCGACTTCTTTGTGCTCTACTCATCGATGGCCGCGCTGCTGGGACCGGCGGGCCAGGGGAACCATGCCGCTGCCAATGCGTTTCTCGATGCCCTGGCACATCATCGCCGGGCCCGCGGGCTTCCGGCTCAAAGCATCAATTGGGGTGCGTGGGGCGAGGTCGGC
>JBFWSD010000501.1:0-5660 GCA_050248575.1 Gemmataceae bacterium | reverse complement strand
GCGAAGGTCGATTCGTGTCGTTTCGTGGTCCCACGGACAGACAAGCCTGACACGTACTTTTCCCCAGCCCGGCGTAGCATTAAGGGAAATTGACCCGCTGCGCAGCGACGGGCGGTGGTGTCGCTCTGCGTCAAAGCAAAATCCTGCAATGGCCAAGAGCAGACAGAAATAGGCCTTCATTACGCAAGCGGGGATGCTTCGGGCCGGCGTCCGATAACCCAAGGCACCTGCAAGATCTCGTCATTGAGGCGAAAACATGCTGGAATGAGTGCCATTTCGGGGCGCTGCCGGATCCGTGTCAGCAACAAAAGTCATATGGTAGTAAGCAGTTACGGCATGAGCACGCGGGCCACGGCCTGGGGACTTGCACACTCGCGATTCGGCAAATTTCGCCTTAAATCGCCAAGCGGCAATGACCTGAGGCGATTGGCACAACAGGCTTCATGTGCAAGAGAAGTGTGCAAGCAGTCGGTTCTCGGACAGACAAACCTGACACGTACTTTTCCCCGTCCCGGCGTAGCATTATGGGAAATTAGCCCGCTGCGCCGTGAACGGGAGGTGTCGAATGATGCTGTCAACCAACGTCGCTCCGTGTCACAACCAGAGACAAAAGTCGTTTGTCCACTGTGGCTTGAGGCGTTTGTTTGCGCACTTTTCGCTTTTCGGGGAAGGTGATTTGGCGCAAAGCAAAATCCTGCAATGGCTAAGAGAGATCAGAGATAGGCCTCCATTGCGCAAGCGGGCATGAAGCGACAGTGTTTGGTCATGGAAGAGCCATCCAGTTGCGTTCCCTTTTCCGATCCGCGATTGGTGATTTACACGACCTCCAGCGTGGGTTATGCTTCAAACAGTCGCCAGGCCCCGTCCTTCTTGCTTGCAAGGCACTCCATTCCCGGGAGGCGATCATGGTCCACCACAGCACGCGCCAGCTCCGTCGGGCCTTCACCTTGATCGAGTTGCTGGTGGTGATTGCCATCATCGGCATCCTGATCGCGCTGTTGCTGCCCGCGGTGCAGAAGGTGCGCGAGGCGGCCAACCGCTCGCGCTGTGCCAACAACCTGAAGCAGATCGGCATCGCCATGCATGCCTATCATTCCACGTTCGACACGTTCCCGCCCGGCACGGTCGACGGGCCGTTTGGCGGCGACGTGGGCCAGCGCGATCGCAGCACCTGGATGCACTTCCTGTTGCCCCACGTGGAGCAGCAAGCCATCTATCAGCAAACGCAGGAGTGGCTGGCGAGCGGCGCGGGCACCTACATGTGCTGGGATTGCCCGACCCGTTTCAACATCGTTCCCGTCTACTACTGCAAGTCGGACCCGAATAGCCCGAAGACCGTGACCGTGGCCAGCGACCCGCAAGGGTTCCACAGCAACTATGCCGCGTGTGCGGGCTCGACGGCCCTCAATGCGGGCGGCCAGGCAGGCGACAATCTCAACGGCACCTTCTACTGGAAGTCCGCCATCGGCATCAAGGCGATCGAGGATGGCAGTTCGAACACGTTGCTCGTCGCCGAGATCATCGTCTCGCCGGACAAGAGCGGCCACGATGTGCGCGGCCGCATGTATAACCCGGCCCGCCAGGGGAGCAGCCTGATCACCACCTTGAACACACCCAACAACCTGGCCACGCCGGATCGCTTGCAGTACTGCCAGAGCATCCCGAAGGCCCCGTGCACGGGCACCACGACGGACATCAACATGACGGCACGCAGCTATCACCCCGGCGGCGTCAACGCCCTCTTCGGCGACGGCTCGGTGCGTTTCGTCGCCGACAACATCAATGCCACGACCTACCGGGACCTTGGCACTCGCGCCGGCGGCGAGGTGCCGGGCAACTATTGAGAGACAGCCCTACCTCAGGATGCCGCACATGCGCAGGGTGTTGATCGCTACCTGTTTGTTCTCGTTGTTGCTGGGCTGCTCGAAATCCGGGCCGCCCACCTTCCCCGTCGCGGGCACCGTCACCTACAATGGCGAACCCATCGCCGCAGGGGACATCCTCTTCATCCCGGACGACGCCAGCCTGAAACGCGAAGGCGGCCGCATCAAGGAGGGCAAGTTCCAGTTCGAGGCCACCGCGGGCAAGAAACGGGTCGAGATCACGGCCCAGCGCGATCACCCCACCCAGAAGAACCCGAAGGGGGGCCCGGTGCCCGTCGACTACATCCCCGCTAACTACAATACCGCTTCCACACTCACCGCCGAGGTCAAGCCCGAGGGCAAGAACGAGTTTACCTTCCCCCTTGTTGGGAATGATTGACGACGCTATCGGTGCGCGAGCCGGGCGCGTCAGCCTCCGAGGGGAGGGGACGGTGAATTCCTCCGGGGGCTGACGCCCCCGGGTCGCCTAATCCAGAACATTCGCCATTCCCCTGGAGGTGGTCATGCATCGACGCGACTGGTTGAAGGCCGTAGTATCCGGCACTCTCCTGGCGCCTCTGGCGCGCAGCGCGTGGGCCAATCCGCCCCTCAAGATCACCGGGCTCAAGATCACGCCGATTGCCCTGCCCGATCCGCCGATCCTGGCCTCATCGGGCTGTCATGGGCCCTACTTCCTGCGCAACATCATCCAGCTCGAGACCGATGCTGGCATCGTCGGCATCGGTGAGACGCGCGGAGGGCAGGCGCGCACCGCGGCGCTGGAGAAGGCCAAGCCCCTCGTGGTCGGCCAGAACGCCTTCGCCTATCGGACCTTTGCCGACAAGGTCTGTGCCCTCGATAACGCGGCCTATGCTGGCATCGAACTGGCCTGTCTCGATGCCTGTGCCCGGGCGACCAAACGCAGCGTCAGCGAACTGCTGGGCGGGCCGGTCCGCAGCGAGGTCGATTTCAGCGCCTATCTCTTCTATCGCCTTGCCGCCGATCACCCCAAACTGCTGGCCGACAAGCGCATCGTCGATGGCCGGGGCAAGGGGGAACGGGCCCTCGACGATTACGGCGAGGTGCGCAGCCCGGAGGCCATGGTGCGGCTGGCCGAGCGCTTTCACAAGCAATGGGGCTTCGAGGTCTTCAAGCTGAAGGGGGGCGTGCTGCCCCCCGACCAGGAACTGGAGACGATGCGTCAGCTGGACGCGCACTTCAAGGGCAAGCGGCTCTTGCGCATCGATCCCAACGCGCGCTGGACGTACGAGACGGCCCTGCGCATCGGCAAGAAGCTCGGCCCGGTGCAGCTCGAGTACTACGAAGATCCGGTGCGCGGGCAGGAGGCGATGGCGAAGTTGCGCGGCGCCCTCGGGCTGCCCATGAGCACCAACATGTGCGTGACCCGCTTCGAGCACGTGCCCGAGGCCATCGAACGCAAGCCGGTCGACGTGGTGCTGTGCGATCATCACGGCTGGGGCGGCATCACTGCTTGCCAGGAACTGGGCCGCATCTGCCAGACCGTGGGCTGGAAGATGAGCCAGCACAGCAACAATCACGCCGGTATCACCATGGCGGCGATGATCCACGTGGGGGCTGTCTGCCCGCAGCTCACGGTGGCCAGCGACACGCACTATCCCTGGCTGATCGAAGGGGCCGACATCATCGAAGGCAAGAAGCTGCCCATCGTTGGCGGCAAGATGAAGGTGCCGTCCGGCCCGGGGCTGGGCGTCGCGCTCGACGGGGACCGCCTGGCCCGGGCTCACGAAACCTGGCAGAAATGCGGCATGCGCGACCGTGACGACGCCGGCACCATGCGCATGGTCGAGCCGGGCTGGGAGCGGAAACTCTTTTGACTCCTCCGGGCGCGCTGGCTTTTTTTGGTCTAGAATCAGGATTGAGGCAAGAATTTTCTGGAGGTAGAGAGAGTTTCCATGATGCGCGGAATGATGTGCTTGCTGGCCCTGGGGATTGCCCTTTGCTTGACCGGCTGCAGCAAGGAAACAGCGACGGAACCGGAGAACAACCAGACCTTCGACGGCACCTGGGTGCTGAGCAGTTCGACGATCATCGGGGAGCCGCGCGAAGATCGGCTGATTGCGGCCCCGAGTGCGCTCGAGTTCGTCTTTCAAGGGGACACGCTCAACTGCATGGGCACGCCGTGCACATACCGTGTCGACCCGACCGTGGAGCCGATGACGATCGACATCTTGCCCGTGGGGGGCGGCGCGGCCTTCATGGGCATCGCCCGCTGGCAGAACGGCAAGCTCCAGCTATGCATCTCGGCCAAAGGGCAGCCCCGCCCCAACGCCTTTGACAAGGTCGAAAGTCCCATCACCAAGGATCTGCTGCTCCTGAGCCGCAAGTAAACAGGCGGCCCAGCCGAGAATTCCTGGCGGCGCTGCTTCCGGGCAGAGGCTCCATGCGCCCGCTGGCCCAACCGGCACGCGAGAATCGCGATGGCAGGCGTGCCCGTGTTACGTTAGAATACAACCCATCTTGTGGGGCTTGCCCCATCTTCACGACGCCAATCTTGCGAGCGACATGAGCATCAAGTTCGGCTGTCCGCATTGCCAGAAATCGCTCGTCGTCAAGGACGAGCTGGGAGGCAAGCGCGCCAAGTGCCCGGGCTGCCAGCAGGTGCTCGACATCCCGGTCGCGAGTGTGGCCGAGCCGCCCCCTGCCAATCCGCCCGCGCGTCCAGGTGCGGCACCATCTGCGCGACCGGGCGCGGCGCCGCCCGCGCGACCCGCGAATGCGCCCGCGGGGGGAACCGCACCGCCGGTGAGACCGGCGGCGCCTGGAGCACGAAGTGGGGCAGCCAGTCCGCCCGCGAAGCCGGGCGCGCCCGGGGCGGCCCCGCCCGCCCGGCCGGCGAATGCGCCCGCCGGGGCCGTGCGACCTGCCCGGCCGGCGCCCGTCGCCCAGGGTGTGGCCGCGCCGCCCGGCGACAAGTCCGCTGCAACCCGTCCGGCTGCCAAGAATCAGGCCATTCGTGCCAAGCAGCCCGATGGCAAGCCTCCTGCCGTCGCCGACGAAGTTGCTGCCCGGCTGCTCACCGACGAGCCAAAGCCTGCCAAGCCCAAGCAATCGACCATCGAGTTCAACTGCTTCTACTGCGACGAAGTGGTCTCGGTGGAACTCGAGCTGGGGGGCAAGCAAGCACCTTGCCCGCACTGCAAGCGCATCATCAAGGTGCCGAAGCCCGTTTCCGACGAGCCCAAGGACTGGCGTACCGTGGAGAGCAAGCCGGCGCTGGCCAAGACCGACACCGACCCCGCCCCCGACGGCGCCTGGGGCAGTGCCGTGACCAGTTCCACCGTCACGCGCGGCAGCCTGGAAGAGGCGGGCATCATCGCCCAGCCCGAAGAAGAGCTGACGCTGCGCGAGAAGCTGACCCGCTACGCCCTCTATGCCGCCCCCGTGCTGGCCATTGCCGCCATCTACTTCATCTGGTCGAACATCGCCGCGCGGAACAAGCAGGAACGGGCCCTGGAAATGGCGCTGGCAGCCGTCGACGAGAAGGCCGATCCGCCGCTGGCCCCACTCGATGCGGCCGAGGTTCACCGCGGCGCCGGCGTCTTTTACATGCGCCTGGAAGATGCCCAGCAGGCCCGCGAACAGTTCAGCGCTGCCCGCGGCGTGCTGCGCGGGTCCAAGCCAAGCTTCGAACAAGACTACTTGCATCGCGATCTGGCCGTCAACATGGTCGGGCTGGGCGGCGAAGGCATCGAAGTCACCGAAGGGCAGCGTCTGAAATGGGTCGTCACGCAGGATGAGATGCGCCGGGCACTCGAA
>JBFWSD010000500.1:0-5661 GCA_050248575.1 Gemmataceae bacterium | reverse complement strand
GGCAAGTTCAGATCGATCACTTCGGGGTACTTCTGAGCAGCGCCGGTATTGAACACCACAACGCGCTCGTCGGGCTTGATCTGACCTTCCGCCAGCAGCTTCTCCAGACAGTCGAAGCAGACCGCTGTTTCCGGGCAGATCGCGATTCCTTCGCGTGAGGTGACGCGCTCCATCCAGGGGACGATGCGGTCTTCGCGCCCGGCCACCGCGCGGCCATTGCTGGCCCGGATGACGTCAAGCATCATGAAGTCGCCGACGGCGGCCGGCACGCGCAGGCCGCTGGCCATCGTCGCGGCGTTGGCAAACATGGTGGCAAAACGCTCGCCGCTCTCGAAGGCGCGGACGATGGGGGCACAGCCCGCACTCTGGCAGCTGATCATGCGGGGCCGCTGCGTATCTTTCAGCCAGCCCAGCTCCTCCAGTTCGGCAAACGCCTTCCACATGCCGATCAGCCCGGTGCCGCCGCCCGTGGGATAGAGGATGACATCGGGCAAGGTCCAGCCCAGCTGCTCGGCCAGCTCCAGCCCCATGGTCTTCTTGCCTTCAAGACGGTAGGGCTCCTTCAGCGTGGACATGTCGAACCAGCCCATGCTGGCGGCCCCTTCGCGGACGAAGCGGGCACAGTCGGTGATCAGCCCGTCCACAAGATAGACGCGCGCGCCGGCCAGGTGGGCCTCGATCTGGTTGATGCGCGGCGTGTCGGCGGGCATGAAGACGAAAGCCTCCATGCCGGCGCGGGCCGCATAGAGAGCGAGCGCGCCGCCCGCGTTGCCCGCGGTGGGGATGGCCAGCCTCTTCAAGCCGAGAAACGTCGCCATGCTGACGGCGACGGTCATCCCGCGACTCTTGAAGCTGCCGCTCGGAAGCTGCGCTTCGTCCTTGATGAACAGTTGCGAGAGGCCAAGTTCGCGACCCAGGCGCGGGCAGGCCAGCAGGGGAGACATGCCCTCGCCCAGCGTGACGGGCTCAACCTCCGCGGGCAGCGGCAACAATTCGCGATAACGCCACAGCGATGGGGCACGCGGCGTCAGCTGTTCGGGCTGAAGATGGGCAGCAACTCTCTTGAGATCGTAGCGGACCCAAAGCGGGCGGCCTTCATGGAGGGTGTGGACCTGGTTGGCCTCGAATCGGGTCGCATCCAGCGCGCTTTCGAGGTGACTGACAAACATGGCGAGCCCGGAACGTATTGCGGCCCTATTCGGTTTCGTTGGCCATCACCCAGAGCATGTAGCAGACCCGGTCGCGCACGAGGCGTTCACGGCAGGTCTGCGCCCGCAAATAGTTGCGGTAATACTCATAGATGAGATAGATGGTGGCGATCGCCGTCGCTCCGACGCTACCGTAAAGAGGATGCATGGATCGTCCTCCAGCACTCTGGTTCGTTCCGGTTCTTCAAAACACTAGTTCAAGATCCGGGGTGAGTCAAGCTTTGGCGTGGATTGAGCTAAAGTTTCCGCAAGTCAGTCCTGGGCGGCGAGTTCACCGCTGAGGCCGGCCAGCCCTTCGCGGCCGAGAGTGAGCAGGCGGTCGCCCACGCGCACCTCGTAAAGGTGGTCGAGGGGCTGGTAACTCACAATGTGGACAACGGTTCCGGGCAACAGCCCCTGCTCTTGCCAGCGGCGCAGCCGGTCGGGGTTGTCGTCGCGGGCCTCGCGAACGAGCACGTCGACCCCAACACCGAACTCCGTCAATGGCTGAAGTTTACGGCGAGTGATCGTCCCTTCGCGCGTCGGAATCGGATGCCCGTGCGGATCCTCGACCGGCTCTCCGAGGTGTTCGGCAATGGCCTGCTCCAGCCGCGGCGAGATGGCGTGCTCGAGCGCCTCGGCCTCGGCGTCCACCTCGCTCCAGTCCAGTCCGAGCACCTGATTGAGGAAGAGCTCCACCAGACGGTGACGGCGAATGACCCGACGCGCCTCGGTCACGCCCCGCTCGGTGAGGCTGGCACCCTTCCCCGATTCGTAACTGATGAGGCCCGCTTCGCTCAACCGCTTGAGCATGCCCGTGACGGAAGGAGCCCGCACGTTGAGCCGGGAGGCGATGTCCAGGGGAGTGACCATTTTTTCGGCCCCGCCCAGGCTGTGGATCGCCTTGAGGTAATCCTGTACCGCTCGTGTGGGCTCGTCACGCATGAGTGATCCTTCGATGTCCGGGCATTGTAGCGGACACTCAGGGTTTGTGCCATTGCCCGCGGGCGGAATATCACCACTCAATCGAAGGGGCCAAACGCAGACGCCGCATCTCCGTTTGCGCAATGGAGGCCTATTTCTGTCTGCTGTTAGTCGTTGCAGGATTCTGATTTGCGCCAGAACGCCGGCCCCAAAGTGCGCAAAGTGCGCAAACAATCGCTTCAAGTCGCAGTGGCCAAACGAGTTTTGCATCTGGTGTTGACTCCGAGCGACATTGGTTGACAGATCGTTCGACACCTCCCGTCAATGCGCAGCGGGCTAATTTCCCATAATGTTACGCCGGGCCGGGGAAAAGTACGTGTCAGGTTTGTCTGTCCGTGGGACTGCCCGTCGCGATTGCATGGAGTGCTGCCAGGGGACGCAGCTCAATGGCAGATGCGCATGGAAGTGCCATTGCCCACTCAATACTTCTTGCCGACGCCTGGTCAGACCACCACAATGCTAGCGGGACCAGTATTTCGAGAAGGTCATGAGTGTTGCTGTCAAGCTAACGACATCCAGACCGGAGACTGTTGCCGACCTGCTGGCAAGGCTCGGCGATATTCCGCCCGAGCGTGTGCTCATGCAGCCCGCGCCGGGCACCGCCACCGAAGACGACCTCATCCGCTTGGTCGATGCGGCCAACAAGTGTCTGTGCGAACTGGTCGACGGGGTCCTGGTGGAGAAGGCGATGGGCTTCCGTGAAGGCGTGCTGGCCGGGAGCCTCCTGCATCTATTTTGGAAGTATCTCGACAAGAGGGATTTGGGACTGGTTGCGGGCGCGGACAGCCCGATTCGTCTGCGTCTCGGCCTGGTGCGGCTGCCCGATGTCTGCTTCATTTCCTGGAAGCGGCTTGGCGGCCCCGAGCTGCCCAAAGACGCCGTCTCCAAGGTGATCCCCGAACTCGCCGTCGAGATTCTCAGCGAAGGCAACACTCGCAAAGAGATTGAGCTCAAACGCAAGGAGTACTTCAAGGCCGGAGTCGCGCTGGTCTGGGTCATCGACCCCAGGCGGGAAACGGCCGACATCTATACCTCGGCGACACAAAAGGAAACCATCGACAAGTCCGGCACCCTGGAGGGCGGCAAGGTGCTTCCCGGCTTCAAGCTCGTGCTCAAGGACCTGTTCGCCCGTGCCCGGCGCCGTCAGCGCAAGTCAAAGTGATCATCGACTCAGCTTCCTACAGGAGACTCAACCATGCCCCGGCCACTCAACATCGGCATGATCGGCTACGGCTTCATGGGCCGCGCTCACTCGAACGCGTATCGCAGGGTCAACAACTTCTTCGACCTCGAGTACCAGCCCGTGCTGAAGGCCGCCTGCGGCCGCTCCGCCGACAAGGTCAAGCCTTTCGCCGACACGTGGGGCTACGAGTCCATCGAGACCGACTGGAGGAAGCTCATCGACCGCAAGGACATCGACGCCGTCGACATCTGCGTGCCCAACGATCTGCATGCCGAGATGGCCATCGCGGCCGCCCAGGCGGGCAAGATGATCCTTTGCGAGAAGCCTCTGGCCCGCACCGGCCCGGAAGCCCTCAAGATGGTCGAGGCGGTCGAGAAGGCCAAGGTCCCCAACATGGTCTGGTACAACTATCGCCGCGTGCCCGCCTGCACCCTTGCCAAGCAGCTCGTCGCCGATGGCAAGCTCGGCAAGATCTTTCACTACCGCGCCCAGTTTTTGCAAGACTGGACCATCAATCCCGAGTTGCCGCAAGGGGGCGCGGCCCTGTGGCGGCTTGACGTCAACGCCGCGGGCTCCGGCGTCACGGGCGACCTGCTCGCTCACTGCATCGACACGGCCCTGTGGATCAATGGCCCGCTGGCGCAGGTCAGCGCCATGACCGAGACCTTCGTCAAGGAACGCAAGCACAACCTCACGGGCAAGGTCGAGAAGGTCGGCATCGACGATGCCTGCGCCTTCATGGGCCGATTCCAGAACGGCTCACTGGCCCTCTTTGAATCGACCCGCTACGCGCGCGGCCACAAGGCCCTTTACACCTTCGAGGTCAACGGCGAGAAAGCCTCGCTGGCCTGGGACCTGCACGACCTGCACCGCCTCAAGTACTTCGATCACGCCGATGAAGGCCAGTTGCGGGGCTGGCGCTCGATCCATGTCTCCGACGGCGACCATCCCTACATGGGCAACTGGTGGGTGCCCGGGCTGCAAATCGGCTACGAGCACTCGTTCGTGCACCAGGTCAAGGACTTCCTGGACGGTGTGAGCAAGAAGCAGCCCGCGCAGCCCGACTTCCGCGATGCCTACCGCACGCAGCTCGTCCTCGACGCAGTGCTCGATTCGGCGAAGAGCGGCAAATGGGTGGAAGTGAAACAGGCCTGAGCCGGGACGGGCGTGGCCGGAGGATGACTGGCCACGCCTTGCCCTCGATCAAGCCGTCGAGTATCTTTCCATTATCGAGTTGCCAGGTCGCAGGACCAGTAACTCCGGAGAGGTGGCTGAGTGGCCGATAGCGCCGGTTTGCTAAACCGGTGATGGGATAACACCCATCCGCAGGTTCGAATCCTGTCCTCTCCGCTGACACTACCCACGTCTCTCGCAAGCTCATGTAAGATAGTAGCTTGCGGCAATTCCTGGCCAGCCGAAACCCCTGCCTGGTGCACGATTGGTGCACCATCGGTACACAAGGTGGTTGGGGTGCCCGCGCGCAAGAAACGATCCCGGCCCGCGCGCCGGCGAATCGGCTGCGTCTCCTACTACGAGCACCACGGTGCGTGGTTCGCAAACGCGGGCGGCTGGCGATGGGGCCAAGTTCAGGGCAACGGCTTCAGCTTAATGTTCTTGTACGACACGGGGTTGCCGTGGTCGTCTCGGAAGCCGATCCGCCCTTGCTGCGGCATGTCTTTCACCGCCAGCTTGGTGAGCCGGTGGTCCGAGCCGTCGGGACGTTTACCGGGTGTGGCAAAGTCGTCGAGGTTGATCTCGTTGACCTTGTCGCCGTTGATCTCGACCGTGATGAGGCTGCCTTTCACCGTGATGACCACATGGTTCCACGAGCCATCTGTCTTCAGCGCGTCCTTGGCAGGCGCCTGCAGATCGTGACGGAAGCTGCCCGTGGTGTAGTGGCCCACTTTCTTGCTGCAGCCGTAGATGTTGACCTCGAGGCCGGCGGCCTCGGCGTCGGGCGGCTTGCCCCCCACACGCAGAATGACGCCGCTGTGCGTACCCTTCGGGGCGGCGGGCACACGCAGATCGAACTTGAGGACGTAGTTCTTGTATTCCTTGCTCGTGTAAAGGTGGCCGGGATATACGTACTTGGGCAGCCCACCGAACAGACAGGTGTGGATCACGCCATCCTCGACGATCCACTTGCTGTGGGTTAACCGGGCATACGAGGGCCCGAAACCGTCGAGGTTCTTGCCATCAAATAGTAGCACGTAGCCCTCGGCCTTCTCGGCGGGCGAGAGCTGGTTGTCGCCCTCTGCCCCGGTGTTCGGTGCCACGGCCGGTGTGAGCTTGAGTGCAACACCGTCG
>JBFWSD010000499.1:0-5661 GCA_050248575.1 Gemmataceae bacterium | reverse complement strand
TCCGTGCCCGCCATGGGCTGATGGATCATGACGCGCGAGTGGGGCAGCGAGTTCCGCTTCCCCTTGGCCCCGGCCGCCAGCAGCACTGCCGCCATGCTGGCACACTGGCCGATGCAATAAGTCGCCACGTCGCAACTGATGTATTGCATGGTGTCGTAGATGCTCATGCCCGCCGTCACCGACCCGCCCGGCGAGTTGATGTACAGGTGAATGTCTGCCTTGGGATCGTCGAACTGCAGGAACAACATCTGCGCCACGATCAGGTTGGCGCTGGTGTCGTCGATGGCGCCCTGCAAGAAGACGATGCGGTCCTTGAGCAGACGGCTGTAAATATCGTAGACGCGTTCTTCGCGGCCACTCCGTTCGACAACATAGGGTACCAGGGGCATCTTCAGCCCTCCGAAGGATCCCGGCCCCTTCACCTAAGATCGGCAGCCGGGGATTCTGGAAAAAAGCAAAATACGCTTGGGACGGTTTGTGCCGGTCGAAACATCGCGGGGATGGTTCGCCAGCTTGCCTGGCTTACTTCTTCGACTTGTCTTCGGTGAACTTGGTGAGCACGTCGTCGACGAGGCCGAACTCCTTGGCCTCCTGGGCCGAGAAATAACGGTCGCGTTCGGTCTCGAGCTCGATCTTGTCCATGGGCTGCCCGGTGTGGTGGGCCAGGATCTTGTTGAGCCGTTCGCGATCCTTGAGGATCTCGTTGGCCTGGATCTCGATGTCCGAGACCTGTCCCCCCACCTGCCCCCAGGGCTGGTGCACCATGATCTTGGAATGAGGCAGGGCGTAGCGTTTGCCCTTGGTGCCGCCCGCGAGCAAGATGGCCCCGCCCGAGGCCGCCAGGCCGATGCAATACGTGGCCACCGGGCATTCCAGGAACTGGATGGTGTCGTACATCGAGAAGGTGGCCGTGACCGAGCCGCCCGGGCTGCTGATGTAAAAGTGGATCTCCTGCTGCCGGTTCTCGTACTGCAGGTAGAGCAGCTTCATGACGATGTCAATCGCGCTCATGTCGTTGATGACGCCCGCGAGAAAGACGATGCGGTTTTCCAGGAGCAAGTCGCCCAGCGTCATCTGACGCTGCCGGGCATAGTCGCGGTAACGCTGCAGTTGCGGTTCGAAGGGGAGGCTATGGTCGAACATGGGGTTTCCTTCCCTGCTGGTCGTGAAGGGACACTATTCTTTGTCTTCGCTCTTTTCCTCGGGGGGGGCGGTCGGGTCGACCAGGTCGCCAGCGACGGCCTGTTCTTCGACGGTGGCCACGCGCACGTCTTCCTGCGGATCCGCGGACACGTCCTCGTACTCGGCGTTGGCCAGGATCAGGTCGATCACCTTGCGCTCGATCAGTTCGATCGCCAGGGCGTCGATCATGTCTTCCTTCTGCAGCTTGGCGCGGATGCGGCGCGGCGATTCGTCGTACTGCCCGGCCAGCCTCTCGATCTCGTCTTCGATGTCGTTGTCGTTGACCTCGATCTTCTCGACCTCGGCGATCTTTTGCAGGACGAAGTGCTCCTTGAGGGCCAGGGCGGTCGATTGCAGGATGTCGCGTTCGAGCAACTTTTGACGGCCGCGGATCTCGTCGTCGGACATGCCGGCGGCCCGCATTTCCATGACGCGCCGGGCCAGCGCATTCCGCGCTTGCCGGTGCAGGATGTCTTGCGGCAGGTCCCAGGTGGACGCCGCCGTGATGTGCTCGAGCACCTGGCGGCGCACGGCCTGCCGCTGATCGTATTCCAGGCGGCGATTCAGCCCGACCTGGATCAGTTCGCGGAGCTGCTCGGGCGAATGCACGCCGAAGGTGTGCAGGAACTCGTGCGTCAGTTCCGGGGGCCGCGTCGTCTTCAGGTCTTGCACCTCGATCTTGGCTTGCACGCTGGCGCCGCGGATGGCCGGGTCGGCCACGTTATCGAGGAAGGTGAAGTCGACGGTGCGGCTCTCGCCTGCTGTCACCCCTTCGGTCTGCTCGGCGAACTTGGGCGCGATGCAGTCGCGGAAGGCCACCTGCTTCTCGATGCGGACGGGCACTTCCTTCACCTCGCCCAGCGTTTTGCCGTCGTGCTGGAAGGTGATGTTGGCAATGAGCGTGTCGCCCAGTTCGGACTTGCCGTCCTTGGGGATGAGCTGCCCGTAGGGGGCAAGCAGGCGGCGTTCTTCGCGTTCGATGTCGGCATCGGTGAAGGTGCGCATGGGCCGCTTCAGCTTCAGCCCCTTGTAGTTGGGCAGATCGAACTCGGGCCGCACTTCCACGTCGAACTCGTAGACCATCGGCCCTTCCTTGGGAAGCTCCACCCCCATCGGGTCGATCTCGGGAGAGCTCAAGGGGGCAATGTCATGGTCTTCGGTGAGCTGCTCGAGGCTCTGCAGCATGATCTCGGCCTTCACCTGGTCGGTGACGTCCTTGCGATAGCGGCGTTCGACCACCTTGCGCGGCGCCTTGCCCGGGCGAAAGCCGGCCACGTTGGAATCGGCGACCAGTTCGCTGAACTTGACGTTGAGCCGTTTCTCCACGTCGTCGCGGTCGATGGTGACCTTGATGTGCTTCTTGCACGGGCCCACATCGCTGATCTCCGCTTGCTGCTTGAGTTTCTCGGGTTTCTTCTCTTCGACAGTGGTGGCCTGGGTTTCTTCCGTGGCCTCCTCGGTGCGTGCTTCATCGCTCATCGGGGACTCCTCGCGCATTGGTCGGCGCGGCTGGTTGTGCTTACCTCAATGTTATGCGGCAGCAGGCTGCCGAGTCCAGTCATCCGGAGTGTCCCACCATCAAAGAGATGGCAGTTGGCGAGGGAACAAATTCCCTTCGCTACAAAAAAAGCCGAGAAGGCCTGGAATCGTGGACCGCAAGGTCCCGGATTCGCGGGTCTTCTCGGCCGCAAAGAGCGGGTGATGGGGCTCGAACCCACGACAGCCACGTTGGCAACGTGGCGCTCTACCACTGAGCTACACCCGCTTTGTGAACAAGAAGGAAGGGAAATTCCCCTCCAGGAGAATTATAAAACGAGGGGAAGCAGATTCAAGGTGGAAACCGGGTTTCGGGGCCACTGACCGTGCGCGCCCGGGCGATCACTCCCCCTTTACCGCCCACAGTTCGGAGGGTTTTTGCAAGGCCGGCCCGAGCACCTCGCGGGCAAAGCGGGCCGTGAAGGCCAGCGCGCCCGGTCGCAGCACGTGATGCCCGTCCCAGAAATACTCGTCGGGCAACCATCTGCGGGCATCGATAACTTCCAGATTCCAGTCGTTGCGCCACACCTCGATCAAGCGATCTTGCAACTGCCAGGCTGCTGCACTGTAGAAATTGCGGAAGAAGCTGCCTTCCGGCATCACCATGAGCCGCACCGGGATCTTCAACTCGCGGCAACGCTCGACAAACCGGGCCACCCCTTGCAGCGGCTCCATGGCTAGCTCGGAACAGGCACAATACTTGGCGTACTGTTCCCGGGCGATGGTGTGCATGAGTTGCCCGCACTCTGGCGTGGTGGTGCTGGGCGTGGCCCGCATGCCGAATTCGACGAACGTGTGCGGCCTGCCCCCAAGAAAATGGTAATTCAGCTCACCCTGGTACTCGAGAATCGGCAGGCATCGGTGCCAGTAGTACTTCCATGATAGCCAGCGTTTGTTGAGCGTGAGATTGCAAACCCACAGCTCGTCGTTGCGCAAACGGGCGGCGTTGAGCAGCTTCTCTTCGGCCAGCTGCCCGCGCCGCGTCACGAACATGATCGGCATGATCTCGAGGAAGATCAGGTCGGGTCGGATGCCGCGCGCGAGCACGCGTTCCAGCATGATGTTTTGCAACATCGGGCCGCAGCCCGGAATTGACATGTTGTAGACGAGCACCTCAGGGCCGCTCGAATTCTCGGTGAGGTACTTCGCGTCGAAGGCCATGGCCGTGCGCGAACTGCCGAACGCCATGACGAGCGGCCTGTCGGGCCGCGCGCGGCGGCATGCTTCCAGATCGGCGAATTTCTCGGCCGTTTCCGGATCGCGGAGTTGCGGTGTGCGTTCGACCAGCCAGCCCAGCGGCAACTCGCAGAGCGCAAAGCCAATCACCAGCCAGAACAGGAACTGCCTGGCTTCGCGCCGCCGCTGGCGGTGCAACTGTCTTCGGGCGCCACTCATGTTCATCGACTTTGGCTTGGGAAACAGAACTTTCACCCCCGGGCAAGCAGCCCGCCGGCGCTGCTCGCGATGCGAGAACGCGGCCCTTAGCAAGGTTTGTCTGTTTGCTCAAGCGTGCTTTGCAGTCATTCAGGCGTGATAGGCTGCCTGGCTTGACAGACTTGCGCATTTTCAGGCCAATCGGTCAAACCAGCTTCCGCACTTCATCCAAGCTGAGCTTGCCGAGGAAGTCGCCGCCGAGGACCCACCAGCTGGAGTCGCCCTGTTGGCGAACATGGCGAACACGCAGCAGACGAGCGCGCGCTGGGTGGCCGCCGCTCACGGGCAGATCGATCGTGAGGATGCAGCCCGGCAGGAACGGGCGGGTGGTGATCAGGCTGATCCCTGTCTCCGAAACGTTGCGGATGGTGGCGGGCCAGCAACCGGCTTCAGTGGCCTTGATGACCGGCGCGGACTTGACGCGTGTGGTGTGGCGGGCCTGCGTGCGGCGCTCGCTGGACGGCGCGATGGCCGGAGCCCGGTTGCGCAGTGAGTCGAGCTCGGCCTTGCTCAGCTGGCGATAGAGTTGCCCGCCCACCAGCCACCAGTCCTTGCGTTGCGGCTTGGCGTGCATCACACGCATGCGCAACTGGAGGGGCTGCCCACTCACGGGCAGTTCGAGCGTCAACGTCATGCCGGGCCGGAAACAGCGATTGGAAAGAATACAGATGCCGTCGGCGGAGATGTTCCGCAGGGCGGCCAGCCACTTGCCCTCTTCAGTAGCCAGGCGCAGCTGACACGGCGTCTTCAAGCGGCTCGGATGGCGGGCCGTGACGCGGCGCGAACCGGTGCCGTTCTGGGTGGGGGTGCGAGCGGCCATCACTCTTTCTCCTTAAGCTGCTGCGAGTCGCGGGCCGGTAAGGTAGGAGGGCTTGCCCGCGGTAGGTCGATGGTCATACTAGAGAGTCGGCAGGTGGGAGTAAAGAAGACTCGAAAAAATCAGCGTGAAGGGGGCCCAACCAGCGGAGCGGGCCGCCCCCTTCGTTACAAACCGTGTTGAGCAGCAGGTTGCTCAGCGGCTCGCCGAGGCCAGCGGCGCCACCGCGCAGGACGCCAGGCTCGTGCGCAGGTTCACATCGGGAATCAGGCACGGATGTTTGTATTGTTCCGGCGTGCCCCCGGACCTTTCCAGCCGTTGCCTGTCCCAGCGCTGCCACGTTCCCGAAGCAAGCATCTGCACACGCACGGCGCCCAGGCGCAGGCTCTCGCGCTTGCAGGCATACTCGATGTTGCCGATGGCCAGGCGGCGGTCGAGCGCCTCCGCCAGCTGGTCCGCTTGCTGCGGGCTCTCGAAGTCCGACTCTTCCACGAACAGCCCGTAGTAGGGCTGCTCGTCGTCCCAGCACGGCGCCAGGCTGTAGGTCGTCACGGTCAGCCCGCGCTCGCGCAGCACGTCTTGCATCGCGTGCGTGACGTGATATTCCGACAGCTTCTCACCAGTGATGTTCGCGAAGTGCGAACCTTTGGACAGGAACTCGACCAGCGGCGTGCCGTTGTGGAAGCCGGTCA
>JBFWSD010000498.1:0-5664 GCA_050248575.1 Gemmataceae bacterium | reverse complement strand
TAAAGTAAAGTTTGTGTGGATGAAGTGGATGAAGGTGAGCGAGCGCGTGATCGCTCGACCTTCGCGATCGCAGGACGGGGCTGGCAGCCTCGCAAAGGAATGAAGCGACGACACATTGCTCTCGTGTACAACTCGTATCAGACCGGGCTGGAAGAGTCGGAGGAGGATCGCGGCTCGAACGCCGACCTTCGCACGATGATTCGCTACATGGCCCGCGTGCTCCGACGGAGCGGGCACCAGGTCACCCTCCTGCCGCTCGGCAACGATCTGTTCGCCTTCCAGCGGAAACTGCGGCGTGTGCAGCCCGATGTCATCTTCAATCAGTACGACGACGTGGTGCTGGGCGCGTTTCACGAGATTCGCTTCGCGGCCCTCATGCGTATGATGGGCTTCCCCATCACGGGCTCCGCCGAGCTCTCGCTCGGGCTGTGTCGCTTCAAGTATGTCACCTCCTGCTTGCTGGCGGGCATGGGCGTGCCAGTCCCGCCCCAGACTTGCCTCGTCGATTCGTTGCGCATGGTCGAGCAGAAGGAGTGGGAGTATCCGCTGATCGTGCAGCCCTCGCAGGAGCACGCCGGCATCGGCACCGACCGCGATTCGCTGGTCACGTCGAAGCAAGGGCTGCGCAAGAAGGTCCGCGAGATCCTGAAGGCGTACAATCAGCCCGCCGTGGTGCAGCAGTTCTGCCCGGGCCGCGAGTTCAATGTCGGCATCCTGGGCGCGAGCAAGATGCGCGTGCTGCCCCTGGCCGAGATGGACTACTCGCAATTGCCCCCACACGTGCCGCCGATCATGTCCTACGCGGCCAAGTGGCTGGAATCGACCGACGAGTACGAGTGCATCGACGTGACCTGCCCGGCGGAAGTGGAGCCCGGGCTGGCGCGGGCGATCGAGGAAGTGGCCCTCAGCGCGTTCCGTGCCGTGGGCGGGCGCGGCTACGGCCGCGTCGACATCCGCCTGGACGAGCAAGGGCAGCCCCGCGTACTCGACGTGAACTGCAATCCGTGTCTCGATGACGAGATGGGCCTCGCCCGCTCGGCAGCCGCCGCGGGCATCAGCTATCCCGAACTGCTCGACCAGATCATCGAGTGCGCATTCGAGCCGAATCCCTACGAAGTAGAGCTGCCTATCTTCCAGAAGCTGCCCGCGCAGCTGGCGGGCGTCTGAGACGGACCCATGCACGTTGCTCTGTGGGAGCCGGAAATCGCCCCCAACACGGGCAACATTGCCCGGCTGTGTGCCGCCACCGGGGCGACCTTGCATCTCATCGGCCGCCTTGGCTTTCGGCTCGACGACCGGCATCTGCGTCGAGCCGGCCTCGACTACTGGCAGCACGTTGAAATCCGCCAGCATCCCACGCTCGAAGACTTCGAGACGAGCTTTCTGACACAGCATCGTTTTCTTGCGCTGAGCGCGCACGCCGCGTTGCCCTACACGCGCGTGGCGTATCAGCCAGACGATTGCCTGCTGTTTGGCAACGAATCACACGGGCTGCCCGAGAGCTTCCGGGCACGACACCCCGAACAGCTCTGCACCATCCCGATGCCCGCGGGCAAAGTGCGCAGTCTCAACCTGGCCACCGCGGTCGGCATCGTGCTATACGAAGCACTCCGCCAGGTTGGTGAGTGGTGACATCGCTCCCGTCGCAAACGCGCCGGGCTCGCGTGCTTCAGGGAACGAACTTTGCGATGCGATAGGTTCCCGCGTGATCCTGTAGCCACTTCTTGGCCTGCTTTTCGTAGACCTCTACGTTGGCGCCGTTCATGATCTTCCAGCCATCCTTGCCTGTGAGCCCCAGCCAGAGGAAGACCGTCAGGGGAGCGGGCTGGTCGAAATCGTGCTGCTGCCAGTCGGCGGCGAGGAGAGCTTCAAGGATGAGCTTGCTCTGGGCGGCGTCGATAGGTTCGGTGCGGGTCGCGTTGGCCGGTCTGCCCGCGAAATGCGTGCCGCGGTACTGCGCGATCAACATGGTGGCGGCGAGGAAACGCTCCTGCGCGTCCTTCGACTTCAGCGCTTCGCCCGGTCGCTGCGCGACCTTGGTCATCCGCTTCACTGCTTCGAGCGGCTTGTCGAGTGGTTCGTTCTTCGTTTCAGCCACGGTGTCGTAGTAGGGCTGCGCCACATAGAAGTCTTCCTTGAAATGGCGTCTGAGGAAGAAACAGGCCCGCGTCCCGACTGCCAGGGGCGCCAGCTGCGGATGACGGGTGGAGTTGACCGGCACGAAGGCGACACGAACGTGCGTCAGCCCGTCGCCACCTTTGAGGCGCTCGCCAACCTTGACAAGCATCACCTGATGATCGACAGGGTCCTTGTCGGTGGGATTTCGCCTTGCGGCCACGGCCTTTTCCTCGTAACTGCTTACCGTGCCCACGACGATCACGTCTGCCTTGCCAACCCGAAAGAAAAGTGGGTCAGGTCCGGCGATCTTGGCTTGCAGTTGCCCGGCGACAAGAAGCAGCCCAAGGACGGCCAGCGTGGTGGTCGTGCGCTTCATCACTTTCACTCCCTGCGAAGAAGTAGTTCCCCACGACAAGGACGGATCCGCTCGAGGAATGGATTGCCAGATAAGGAATTCATCCGTCGTGTTGGAGCAGCGGGCCGAGCGCCCAGCAGCCGCGCACGTGTGGCCCCGGGCCACGCAGATGGGCCAGCAGTTCTTGGTTGGTGCAGCCCGCTTCTTCCAGGGCGTCGGCAAGGACTGCCCGCGCATGCTAGCCGTTGACCACCCTCCCTGCCAGAACAGCCCGGCCCGAGCATCAAAAAAAAGATGCCCGGAACGACGTGCGCCCCGGGCACCTTTAACAGGCCTCATCATGTTTCATGGGCTCGTGGCGATCACCACGCACCGCTCACCAGCCTAGCGGCGGCTGTTGCTGGTGGGCTTCTCGATCGCTTCCTCCCAGGCGGGAGGAATGTTACGACGGATGACCTCGCCGGCGTAGTGCCAGCGGCGAATGCCATCTTCGCCGGGCTGCCACGAGAAGAAGGCGCGGTGGCCGTTCACCGTGGTCGGGAAGCCGACGCGGCCGGTATCGCCATCCATCAGCACGACTCCCAGCGATTCCAGCTCGGCCAGCGCTTCCAGGCTGGTCGCTTCGCGCTGGCAGATGTCGTCTTGCACCTGGTAGCGCCGCTCGCGGTCGGGCCAGGCCAGGTTGTGCCGCAGCTTGTGCAGACGGCCCTGCTCGGGGAACAGCTTGCCCAGTTCTTGCCGCGTCTGCACGATCTCATCGACAATGTGCCTGACCAGAGGCAACATCCGCCGGGCCGTGCTCAAGGTGACGGCCGTTTCCGGCCGGCCCGGCTTCTCCGACGCACTCGAGGCCGTGTCTCCAAGGAACTCGCTCATCGCCCCCTCCCTCTGCCCATTAGGTTCCCCATCCCTTCCGAGGATTGTGCTCTCCTCATCCTCCACAGAGGTTTTCGTCCCCCCATTGATATCATAGGTCGGAGATCAAGGGATTGCGTCTACACTAAAGGGATATTTCAAAGACCCTGAGGGCGTGTAGCTAGATAAGAAATGCGTCTCGGCGAAACATTTAGCAGGGCTGAGGTGCCGGAGGCGATCGGGATGGGGGTTTTCGAGGTGATGCAGGTGGCACGCCTTGAAGCAATCGAAGGGCCGTTGCGAAGGGGCGTCCCTGGCTCATGGTCGCCCGCGCCGCCCTTCACTTCGTTCAGGGCGTGCCACCAGTCTGAAACTCACTGACCGCGGATGGCGCCGACGGCCCGGTTGATGGACTGGATCAAATCGCCTATCTTCTGCTGGTCTTCCTTGGGCAAAGCCGCCAGTTCTTTCTGGATCTCCAGCAAGGTGGGCAGGGCCTCCTTGGCCTCGCCGCCAAACTCGGCGAGCGTGTCGGCCACGGCGCGGCGAATGTTGCCATCCTTGTCCTTGAGTGCTTCGTGCAGGGGCGGGACGGCCACCTTGGGATCGGCCTGCAAGTAGGAGAGTGTGATGGCCGCTTCGCGGCGCACGCCGCCGTCGGCATCCTTGAGCGACTCGATGACGCCCGGGATGGCCACCTTCGTGAAACTGACCTTAACCTGGGCAATCTTTGACAGTTCCTGGAGAGCGGTGACCCGCTCCTTGGCGTCGGCCGCCTTCAACTGCTTGATCAGCGGGGGGATGTCCGTCAGCTTGGGAGGCGCGCCTTGCGCGGCGGCCACTGCGAGGACACCGATCACCACGGCGGCGATCCGCTTCAGCTTCATGGGTTTCTCCTGTGGACCTGGTAGGACAGGGGGGTATCAATTAGTGGTTTCGGGTTGGGAAAAGGTTCCCGCACTGGATTCGCCCTAGCTTAATACACGGGAAGTCGGAAAGGAAGTAGGCGGTGGCGGAATCCGGACTCCGAACCCGGCGGGCCGCCCGACAGCCCGCAAAGTTTGCCCCGGCGAACGCCTTGCGATCCGGCCGCGACTGTCCTTACAATGGGGGCTTGTCGCCCTCACCGCCAATCGGGGACCCACCTGTGCACCCACGCCAACAACTTGCCAGGCTGCAATCGCGTCGTGCCTTCCTGGGGCAAACTTCGCTGGGGCTGGGTTCCGCAGCCCTTGCGAGTCTCTTGGGCCGCGAACGAGCTCACGCCGCGGCCCCTGCCCCCTACCGGGGAGTGGTCCAGCCCTTGCATCTGCCGGCCCGGGCCAAGCGCGTGATCTTCCTGTGCATGGCGGGCGGCCCGTCCCACCTCGAATCCTTCGATTACAAACCCGACCTGGCCAAGATGGACGGCAAGCCCATGCCGGAATCGTTCACGCGCGGCCAGCCCATTGCCCAGCTGCAAGGGGCCAAGCTCACCTGTCTTGGCCCGCTGCTACCCTTCAAGCGGTTCGGCAAGTCCGGGCAGCAGATCAGCGATATTTTCCCGCAGATTGGCAGCGTGGCCGACGACATCTGCATCGTCCGCTCCATGGTCACCGAGCAGATCAACCACGATCCGGCCCACACCTTCATGAACACAGGCACCTCGATCGCCGGGCGGCCCTCGATGGGCTCGTGGGTCGTCTACGGCCTGGGCAGCGAGGCCGACAACTTGCCCGGCTTCGTCGTGCTCACCTCGATCGGCGGGCGCAATCCGCAGCCCATCGCCACGCGGCAATGGAGCGCGGGCTTTCTGCCCGGCAAGTTCCAGGGGGTGCCCTTCCACTCGCACGGCGATCCTGTTCTTTACCTGCGGAACCCGGCCGGCGTGGACGGCAAGAAGCAGCGCGACGTGGTCGACGCGGTGGAAGCCCTCAATCGTCTGCGCGACCAGACCGAGCAGAATCCCGAGATCGAGACGCGCATCAGCCAGTACGAGCTGGCCTTCCGCATGCAGATGAGCGTGCCCGACCTGATGGACCTGTCGAACGAGCCCAGGAAGATCCTGGAGATGTACGGCACGCAAGGGGCCGACGGCACCTTCGCGGCCAACTGCCTGCTGGCGCGGCGATTGGCCGAGCGCGGCGTGCGCTTCATTCATCTCTATCACCGCGGCTGGGACCATCACAACGACCTGGTCCCCTTCATGAAGCAATGTGCCGGGCTGGTGGACCGGGCCACGGCGGCCCTGATTCGCGATCTGAAGCAGCGCGGCATGCTCGACGACACCCTCATCATCTGGGGCGGCGAGTTCGGCCGCACCCCGATGGCCCAGTCGGGCAAAGGGCCGCAAGTCG
>JBFWSD010000497.1:0-5666 GCA_050248575.1 Gemmataceae bacterium | reverse complement strand
TGGCCTGGCCGAGCTTGCGCAGGTTGTCGGTGGCGGCCCGCACAGCCCCTTGCTCGAGGTCGCCTCCCAGCACGCGGAGGTCGCGCAGCCGCCGCGCCTGGGCAAAGGCCAGGGCCTCGGCCAGCAAAGTCCCCGCACCGCACATCGGATCGACGATCGTGAGCCCGGGCCGCAGCTCGGCAAGCCGAACCATTGCCGCCGCCAGGGTCGGCCGCAGCGAGGCGGGCCGATGCTCGCTCTTCCAGGTCCGATGCCGCATGGTGCGGTCCGACAGCCTCACGCCGCACACGGCCGTGGCATTGTGAATGGTGAGCCAGACTTCGAAGCTGGCGTTCTCATCCGCCTCGCGCCAGCTGGCAGGGATCTTGCCTGCCAGCCCCTGGGCCATGGCCTTGCCGGCATCGATGCGGCGGTAGCCGTGGGTGCCGTTCATCTGGGTAACGAGATGGAAGGTCGGCTTTCCCTTGGGTTTGGGGCGGATGGCATGGTGTAGGTGCAGCAGCTGATCCCAGTCAGCCTCGTGGGCGGTCCATTTGCGGATCTTGTCGAGATCCTTGGCCCGGTAGCTGAGCTGATCGGTCCCCCAGGCCATCAGGAACACGTCCTCGGTGGTGCGCAGCTCGAGCAGGCGGGCGTCGATCTCGTCGACGCGGAACACGACCAGGCCCGGGCCGGTGCGCTTGATCTCCGCCCCGAGCTCGGCCCCGATCTCGTCGGCGGCGATCTTCTCCAGCCCGGGCAGCACCATCGCGTAGCAGGCGGGCGGCGGCTTCCGACTCATGGTTGACCTTTCCCCTGGCCTACCCAGTTGCTATCCTATCCTTCTGCAACCAACGGGAAGACCTATCACCAATGACCCAGCACGACCAGACGCGCGATGACCAGTGCGACAACCCCATTGGTCATTAAAGTTATTCGTTGGTCATTAGCCAATTCGTCGAAGAGGACTAGCGATGGTGGACACTCTGCTGATCGACGTGAAGACCTTGCTTGTGGAGCGTGAAGAATGCGACGCGGGCACCGTCACCAAGCTGCGTGAAGCACTGGCCCAGGGGGGCAAACAGTATCGCAGCCTGCGCGACGTCACCGACCAGCTCAAGAAGAAGGTGGAGACCTCGTCCGGCGCCCAGGCCAAGCGCTGGCATCTGAAGCTGGGCATTGCCCTGTTCTTCCTCGGCCATCTCGGCGAGGCCATCGAGCAGCTCAAGCAGGCCGAAGGCGCGCTGGCCAACTTTTACCTCGGCAAGGCGCTGGTCGATCGGCACGAATACGACGAAGCCCTCAAGGCCTTCGAACGCGCCGAGAAATCGGGCTACACTGCCAGCCAGGTCCATCTCCAGCGTTCCGGCATCCATCGCCTCAAGGGCGAGCTGAAGGAAGCCAAGCAGATCCTCAACAAGCTGGCCGACCAGGCCAGCCACAGTGCCGAATACCATTTCCAGCTGGCCAACTGCAGCCTGGCCGAAGGGGAACGCGAGCAGGCCATCCGCTCGCTCGAACGGGCTCTCGAGCTCGATCCCAGCCACACCGGCGCGCTGTTCCAGCTGGGCCACGCCAACGACCTGGCCGGCAACGACGACGAGGCCATCTCCTACTACGAACGCTGCCTGAGCCATCCGCCCGTTCACGCGGGCGTGCTCATCAATCTCGGCATCCTCTACGAGGATTCGGAGAAGTACGACAAGGCGGTCGATTGTTTTCGCCGTGTGCTGTCGGCCAGCCCGTCCGATGAGCGGGCCAGGCTGTTCCTCAAAGACGCGCAGCATTCGCAGTCGATGTACTACAACCCTGAAGAGGAATACGACCGCAGCCGCTTCAGCCAGGTGCTGGAGATCCCGGTCACCGATTTCGAGCTGTCGGTGCGCAGCCGCAACTGCCTGAAGAAGATGAATATCCGCACGCTCGGCGACCTGACCCGCTGCTCCGAACAGCAGCTGCTCTCCAGCAAGAACTTCGGCGAGACGTCGCTGGAAGAGATCAAGCAGATGCTGGGCTCGAAAGGGCTGCGGCTCGGGCAATCGCTGGAAGAAGGCACGCACGAGATGCGTTTCCGCCCGCAGCAGCCCCTCTCGCCCGAGGAGCAAGCACTGCTGGGCAAGCCGGTCAGCGACCTCAACCTGTCGGTGCGTGCCCGCAAGTGCATGAATCGCCTGGGCATCAACAGCCTGGCCGACCTGATCCAGCGCACGGCCGACGAACTGCTCGAATCGAAGAACTTCGGCATGACCTCGCTCAATGAGGTCCGCGACAAGTTGCAGCAGTACGGCCTGTCGCTGCGCGGCGACTGAGCGCCGACCGGACTTCAACGAAATCAAGAGGCCCGCTCCCAGAGCCGGGCCTCTTTTCGTCTGTACCGATTGAAGTTTGCCGAGCAGCCTTGTCGCACCTACCCTGCTTTGCGTTAATGAAGCGCATGTCCATCCGCTTCCACCTCGACAAGACCGACGGCAAGGCACGCCTGGGCCGGCTCGAGACGACGCATGGCGTCGTCGAGACTCCTGTGTTCATGCCCGTGGGCACGCAGGGCACCGTGAAAGGGCTGACCAGCGCCCAGCTCGAAGAGGCGGGCGCCAGCATCATCCTGGGCAACACTTATCACCTCACGCTGCGGCCCGGCGATGCACTGATCGCCGAGCTGGGCGGGCTGCATCGCTTCATGGGCTGGCATCGCCCCATCCTGACCGATTCGGGGGGCTTCCAGGTCTTCAGCCTGGCCCTGCGCCGCCGCATCAGTGACGACGGCATCCGCTTTCAATCCCACATCGACGGCGCGGAACTCGAGCTCTCGCCGGAACGGGCCGTCGAAATTCAAGAAAACCTCGGCTCGGATATCGCCATGTGCCTCGATGAGTGCCCGTCGAGCGATGCCACGCCGGAGGAGATGCGCACGGCCCTGCGGCGCACGCTGGCCTGGGCAGAACGCTGCCGCTGCGCGCAAAAGCGGGCCGATCAGGCCCTGTTCGGTATCGTGCAAGGCGGGGTCGACTTGAAGCTGCGCGCAGAGTGTGCCGCCGCGCTGGTGAAGCTCGACTTCCCGGGCTACGCACTGGGCGGCTTCAGCGTCGGCGAGCCCGCCGAGATGATGCACGCCGCGCTCGGGCCATGCGCAGATTTCTTGCCCGTGGAAAGGCCGCGTTACTTGATGGGAGTAGGCCGACCCCAAGATCTGGTGGTGGGAATCCGTGAAGGCATCGACATGTTTGATTGCGTCATGCCCACGCGCAACGGGCGAAATGCACAGGCGTTCACACGCGATGGTCCGATTCGTCTACGCAACAGCCAGCATCGGCGAGATCCTGGCCCGGTCGAGTCCGATTGTGGCTGTTACACCTGCGTGCATTTCAGCCGGGCGTACCTGCATCATCTCTTCGCCGCCGACGAGATGCTCGGGCCGATCCTGCTCTCACTGCACAACGTGGCTTTCTATTGCCGTTTGATGTCAGAGGCGCGGCAGGCTATCCGCACGGGGGGCTTCACTTCCTTCGCGGCGGTCCATCTTGCCCGGTGGGGCGAAACCCTTTAGGATAAGCCTTTTACTGCTACCCCCGGAGACGCCATGGATTTTTGGCCCCAGGCACTGCTTTGGGCGCAGGCCGCAAAGGACCAACAGGGTCCGCCCGGCTGGACGACCCTCATGCCCTTCGTGGCGATCGCCTTCTTCGCCTACTTCTTCCTCATCCGCCCGCAGCAACGCCAGGAACAGCAGCGGCGCGACATGGTCTCCACGCTCAAGAAGAATGACCGTGTCGTCAATCACGGCGGCATCATCGGCGTGGTCGAGCAGATCAAGGAAAAAGAGGACGAGGTCGTGTTGAAGGGGGGCATCCGCATCGTCAAGAGTTCCATCGTCCGCATCATGGGCGACGAAGATAAGGACAAAGACAAGGACAAAGAGAAGGACAAGGAGTGATTCGAGCGTGAGGCAGGTTTTCCAACCTGCCACGAGGGCGACGGCCAGTCGGTTGGGTGCGTCAAGCGAAGCGCGGACGCACCATTTACACCGGATGACAGGAACGGGTCTCCTCGCTTACACGGTGCGGCCGCGCTTCACTTGGCGCACCTTACGAGCAGTTTTCGTTTCGCGTGAAGGACTCAGGCCATGGATCAGTTGACGGTCGTTTATCTGGCTATCCTTGGGGTGACGGTAGGGCTGATCGGCTCTTCGTACAAGTGGCAGAAGGCCTACTTCTGGCGCACCTTCTGGTGCCTGCTGCCACTGGCGATCGGCGCCATGATCGTGGTCAACGCCTGGGGCAGATACGAGAGCGGGCAAGGGGGCTTCAAGCTCGGCGTCGACCTCGCCGGCGGCACCGATCTCATCTACGAGATCGACATGGACAAGTTCCCCGACCGCAAGCTGCCCGACAACTACAAGCCGGAACAGCTCGTCGAGTCGCTCAAACGCCGTATCGACCCGGCCGACCTCTACAACATCAAGATTCGCCCGGTCAGCAACACGCGTGTGGAGATCGTGCTGCCCACGGGGGGCCGTCACCAGATCGAGGCGGAGGAACGCGCCTGGCAGGATCTGCTCGAACGGGTCCGCAGCGAGTGGCCCGTGAAGGGCTACCAGGTCCCCGTCGGCAACAAGGAACTTCTCAAGGATCGCATTCTCGATTTCGCCCCTACCGAGACTTTCAAGGCAGTGGATGAGTTCATGGCGGCAAACTACCAGCCCGCCACCGAAGGGGACGAGAAGGAGAAGCAAGCCAAGAACGAGGAAGCCTGGAAGAAGCTGCTGGAGAAGGCGAACGAGAAGTGGCCCGCCAGGCCGTATGCTGCCATTGCCCGCGGCGATCTCATCGACCTGCAGACCCGCGTGCAGCAGCAGTATCCCAAGGTGACCGCGGAAGAGTTTGGTGAGTTCATCAAGGGCCGCTACGCGGTGGACAAGGAAGGCCGCAGCCTGACCGGCGCCCAGGTCGAACAGATCAAGGAGAAGATCCGCCAGGTGGGCAGCCTGGAGTTCCGCATCCTGGCGAATGATCGCGACGATGCGGCGGCGATCAAGGCAGCCCGCAAGTTCTTTGCCGACGCCAAGAATGACGGCCCGGACAAGCGGGCCTTGCAAGAAGCCAGCGACCTCGGGCAGCCCCCGCCCTCCCCCAGGAACGCCACCGGCGGCGATACGTTCCCCGTCACCATCAACGACGAGACCACGCAGCACACGTATAGCTGGGTCGAGGTCGGTAAGTCCGAACTGCACTCGCTCGGGCTCAACAGCGGCAACAAGGATTCGGAGTTCTGGCAGCGCGTGGCCGAGGCACGCAAGAAGGGCGAACTTTTCGACGCCCAGAGCGGTTATGTCATCTTCAGCCGCGACATCACCAATCCGGCCCGGCTATCAGCAGAAGACCGGGGCAAGAAACAATACGAGTACTACATCCTGACGCGCGAATCGCTGCCCGGGCAGGAAGTCACCGGCCAGTACCTGACCAACGCCACCTCGGGCGTGTCGGGCAAGGGCCTCAAGCTGGCAGTCCACTTCACCTTCAGCAACAAGGGCGCCAACCTGTTCGGCGACCTGACCTCGCGCAATCGGCCCTCGGGGCGCCAGACCGGCACCGAGTTCCTGCGTCACCTGGCCATCATTCTCGACGGGCAGATCATGTCGGCCCCGGTGATCAATCAACCCATCACCGGCGGGCAGGGCGAAATCTCTGGCA
>JBFWSD010000496.1:0-5667 GCA_050248575.1 Gemmataceae bacterium | reverse complement strand
TGGGCAGGTTCAGCAGTTCCGCATCGCCGCCCGCATAGTACTTGGCGATGATCGATTCGCAGAGTGCCCCCTCGACGCGGCGGGCCTTCAGGGCGTCGTAGGGCTTGAGCGAATCGTCGAACTGGATGATCAGGTCGTCGGTCCAGCCGTTCTGTTTGAGGACATCGACGGAGGCGGTGGCGTTGAGGACCGAGATCGGCTTGCCCTTGAGATCGTCGAGCGTGTGGTAGCGTTCGCGGTCGGCGGCCCGGATGGTGAGCTGCTGCACGTACTTGAAATAGGGCACACTGAAGTTCACCTGCTCGGCGCGTTGCTCGTTGACTTCCAGCCCGTTGATGACGATGTCGACGCGGCGGGAATTCAGACTGGGGATGAGGGAGTCCCAGGCATTGGTGGCCAGTTCGGCGCGGACCCCCATGTGGCGGGCCAGTTCCTGGGCAATCTCGACCTCGAAGCCGATGATCTTGGTGGGATTGTTGGGATCGTTGAAGACGAATGGGGCGCCGCCCGAAGGATCGGCCCCCCAGCGAATCACGCCGTCTTTCTTGATGCGGGCCAGGGTGGAGTCCTGACCGCGCACATTCCCCGCGGCCCCGCTGCACACCAGTACGAGGGCCACGGCCAGCCAGCGCGAACGGAAAGGCATCGACGCCTCCTCAGATGATCGGTCCCCGCACTTCCAGAGTATGGAACGAGCCGCTGTTCGGGGAGGCGCGCGGGCCGACTGGCCCCCGACTTCGCTTTCCGCTATATCATCAGGCAGACAACACTCTTCCGAAAGGGATGGACATGGCACAATCTCCGTCGGCACTGCGCGAAAGCCTGGTCCGCGAGTGGACCGACCAGTACGTGACGGTCGATGTCGAACGACCGGAATTGAAGCGCTTTGCCGATCGAGTGGGCCGCGTCATCACCGTCAACTGGAACAACCGGGCCGTGGTCGACTTCGCCGACGGCGCCTGGTACGACATTGCCCCCGAGTTCCTGCGCAAGGTCGATGCCGAAGACCAGAAGAAGAAATACGATCCGAAGGTCAACAGCGCGCAGGTCATCCCCGAAAAGCAAGGCGCCTGATCGGCGTTCCGTCAAAATCAGTAGTTGATAAGAGTGTCTAGGCTGGCAAAATGCCGTGGCTACCAGCGCATGACCGCGGTGCCCCAGGCGAGGCCGGCGCCGAAGCCCGAGAGCACGATCAGGCTGCCCGGCTTGATCTTGCCGTCCTGGATGGCTTCGTCCAGGGCCAGCGGGACCGAGCCCGCCGAGGTGTTGCCGTACTTCTCGAGATTGTTGAAGACGCGGCTGCGCGGAATGTGCAACACATCGATCGCCGCGTTGATGATGCGGATGTTGGCCTGGTGCGGGATGTAGAGATCCACCTCGCTCGGGTCGAGGTTGCTGGCTTTGAGCACGTCCTGAATGGTGTCGCAAAGGATGGCGACCGCCCAGCGGAAGACGGCGCGGCCGTCCATGTGCATGTATTGCAGGCCCTGTTCGAGCATCTCGGCAGTGGCGGGCAGCCGGCTGCCCGTGCACGGGCGGCTGAGCAGATCGCCGCCCGAACCGTCCGAGCCCATGCTGTAGGCGAGCAGGCCCTGTTCGGGCGTGCCGCGCGTGAGCAACACGGCCCCGGCCCCATCGCCGAACAGCGGGTAGGTCTTGAGGTCGGTGGGATTGAGGATGCGCGAGTTGCAATCGCCGCCGATGACCAGGGCCATCTCGCTGACCCCTGCCACCACGTAGGCCGCCGCCGTGATCAGGGCATACATGAAACCGGCGCAGGCCGCCTCCACCTCGATGGCCGGGCAGACCAGCTTGAGCCGATCTTGCACCAGGCACGCCGTCGACGGAAACGCCATGTCCGGCGTGAAGGTGGCCAGCACCAGCAGGTCGATCTGCTTGGGGTCGATCCTGGCCTGCTCGATACAGCGCAGGGCCGCCTCGTGGCACAGATCGCTGGTCGCCTGGTGGGGCAGGGCCTGACGCCGCTCGAGAATCCCCGTACGCTTGACGATCCAATCCGAATCGAAGCCGAAACGCTGGTACAGATGATCGTTGGTGACGACGGAATCCGGAACGTACGAACCGGTGCCGACAATCCGGACACCGCTCAGACGCCGGCAACGCGGTCGCGGCAAGGGCAATCGTTCATGAGTGGATTCGGCCATTGGCTTGTGTGTTGAGTTGTCGGCCGCTGGCCTTCGCGGTCGAACCAATCCCAAAGTGAGAGTATACACGGTGGGCAAAAAACGACCAGTGAAGTCATCGCCGCGGGCAGCCGCTCATTCGGCGAAGCTGGTGTACTGGAGCATGGCACAGATGGCGTGCTGCGTGTAGTCGACGCGCAGGTTGCCGTCTTGCTGCGAGGCATGGAAACCGCCAACCAGGGTAGGCCGATACCAGTCGGCGAAATGCTGCGTGTTGGCCTCCGTATACTGCAGCCGGATCAGAAACTGCAGACAGCTCTCCAGGCTTTCGCGATACGAATCGTAGCGGCGAACGTCGCCCGCCTTGCGGGCAACCCGGCAAGCTTCCGCCAGGCTTTCCGCATACGAGGCCGAACTGATCTGCGGGGCGGCCCCGACCACCTTGCCCTCGTGCCAGCCCATGAAGCCGCCGCCCCACAGGGGCCGCGTCGGATCCAGCAAGGGATACTGCAGCTCGCGCAGCCAGTCGTTCATCTCGAACACAAACTGGGCGAAGCCAGGTTCCCCCGTCTGCAAATACGCCTCGGCGTAGGCGGCGCTCTGCCAGCTCACGAACGCCAGGTTCTTGTTCTTGTGGAACCAGGGCCGATAGTAGCCGAGCGCCTTGCGGACCACTTCCGTCTTCCAGGTCGCCGGGCGATGCCGCTGGCTCACCATCAAGCCGTACAGGGCTTCGCCCGGATAGTAGTTGATGCCGTCCTGGTCGCCGTCGCCATAGGCCAGCGAACCATCGGGCTGCTGCTGCAAACGAATGTACTGGCAGAGCTGTTCGCCCTGTTCGAGCAGATCGGCGGCCGGCGCGGGCAGCTCGTGAATCGCCAGCACCAGCATCCCCGACGCCGCCAGCGGATTGACTACCATGGCCGGGTACGTGGTGGTGCGCACGCCGGGCCGACGTTCATCGACGGCCGTGTCGGACAGCAAGCGGAGGATCGCTTGCGTGGCCCGGGCCGCGTAACGCTGTTCGCCGGTGAGGCGGGCGGCCCGCGCCAGCGCGAGGGCAGCCCCTGCCTGCCGCAGATAGTGATCCCCTTCCAGCACCTGGTTCAGCGCGGGCACATAACCATACACGAAACGGCCGTCGTTGCCGTTCATGCGATAGAGCCAGTCGGCGCCGCGCTGGGCGCTGAGATACATCTGCTTGGTGAGAGGAGACAGCTTGGCCGGATCCTTGCCCGCCGGTCGCTGCGGCACCAGCGTGGTGGTGGTCACCGGGGGGTTGCGATATTCGAGAGGGGCAGCCCCCGTCGGCCGCAAGGCTTCCTGCCCGCGCAAGGCCAGCAAGCCGGCAAACAAGAACACCAAGCCACCAAAGCCAGCAATCCGTGCTCGCATGTGTCAGGCCTCCTTGCCTACCATGCCCGGGTCGTTCGGGGTGAGGGCCCCGTGAGCGTGGGAGTGTTATACCCCTTTTCCGCTCCGAGGATCAAGACGGCGACGCGCAGCTCCGGTTCGCGCCAGCGACGACGAACTAAGACATTTGACCGCACCGCTTTGCGGGAAGCGGGCCGTCGAGTGCCGCGAAACAGCAGCCCCTGACGCGATACGGGCCGCTCCCCGCAATGCGGGACGGTTAGATGGACGGCGCAAGCTGGCGAGCCGGGGGCGTCAGCCCGAGGAGGAAGCGACTCCGGGCCTCGTTGCTTCGAAACCTGACGCTGCCGAGCCAGCGGGCGAATCCTGGAATCGCCGGTATCTCGCCGCCCGGGCAGTGTTACATTGGACAGTGGCCCTTCCCACGCGCTCCACCGCTGGAGAACACCATGCCTTCTCGCTGCCTCTCTTTTCTCGCGGGCTGCCTCCTGTTGCTCGGCGGCGCTCCGGCGCGCGGCGCCGACAAGCCCAACGTGCTGTTCATCGCCGTCGACGATCTCAACGACTGGATCGGCGTGCTCGGCGGCCATCCGCAGGCGCGGACGCCAAACATCGATCGACTGGCCGCGCGGGGCACGCTGTTCGCGCACGCCTACTGTGCCGCCCCTGCGTGCAATCCATCGCGGGCGGCCCTCATGACCGGCATCCGGCCCTCTTCCTCGGGAGTCTATCACAACGACAAACCGTGGCGGCGCGGCTTGCCCGACGCGGTGACTCTGCCCCAGTACTTCATGAAACACGGCTACACCGCGCTCGGCTCGGGCAAGATCTATCACGGCAGCTTCCCCGATCCGGAATCGTGGGATGAATACTATCCCTCCAAGACCAAGCAGAAGCCTGCCGATCCGCTGCCGAAGGTGGTGCCCGCCAATGGGATCCCGCGCACGGCCCACTTCGACTGGGGCCCGGTCGACGTGGACGATGCCAAGATGGGCGACGCGCAGGTGGCCGACTACATCGTCGAACAGCTGGGCAAGAAGCACGCCAAGCCGTTTTTCATGGCATGCGGCTTCTACCGGCCCCACTTGCCCTGGCATGTGCCGCGCAAGTACTTCGACCAATTCCCGCTCGACAAGATCCAGTTGCCGAAGACGCTGGAGAAGGACCTGGAGGATGTGCCCGCCGCGGGGGTGAAGATGGCCCGGCCGCAGGGGGATCACGCCACGGTCCTCAAGTACAACCAGTGGAAGCAGGCCGTGCAGGGCTACCTCGCCTCCATCGCCTTCGTGGATGGCCAGATCGGCCGCGTGCTGGATGCCCTCGACAAGAGCCCGGAGGCCAAGAACACCATCGTGGTCTTCTGGACCGACCATGGCTGGCACCTCGGCGAGAAGGAGCACTGGCGCAAGTTCGCGCTCTGGGAAGAAGCCACGCGCACGCCGCTGATCATGATCGTGCCCGGGCTGACCAGACCCGACACGCGCTGTGATGCGCCAGTGAGCCTGGTCGACATCTACCCGACGTTGGTCGACGTGTGCGGGCTGCCCGCACGCAAGGAACTGGAAGGCGTGAGCCTCAAGCCGATGCTCGAGGACCCGAAGGCCAAGTGGGAGCGGCCCGCTCTCACCACGCATGGCCGCAATCACCACGCGCTGCGTTCGGCCCGGTATCGCTACATCCGCTATGCGGACGGCAGCGAAGAACTCTACGATCACCAGCAGGATCCGATGGAATGGAAGAACCTGGCGGGCGATCCGAAGCTCGCGGCCGTGAAGAAAGACCTGGCCCGCTGGCTGCCCGAGAAGAACGTCCCCGAAATCGAGGGCCGCTGACGCCACTTCCCGAATACGCCCGCGGATGCGCATGATTTTGCTTGCGAGGAATCGCCCAATTCGCCCGCGGATGGACGCGGACTGCGTGCGCGGATGCGCGCGGATTCGTGCAGCGTCGATCGACTCGCCTACCTACCGCGACGAGAATCCGCGCACGCAGTCCGCAAAGCAAACAGCAGACTTTTGCGCGCCTTGCGCATGATCTTGCTTGCGTGGGAATCGCACAATTCGCCCGCGGATGTACGCGGACTGCGTGCGCGGATGCGCGCGGATTCGTGCAACGTCGGTAAACGTGATAATCTGCCGCGTCAGATACG
>JBFWSD010000495.1:0-5684 GCA_050248575.1 Gemmataceae bacterium | reverse complement strand
GTTCGAGCAGCCATACCGCTATTCCGCTTGCCGAAGGCATGGCGGGCGGGATCAGGGTAGGAAGATAGACTCGCGACGCCTGAAATTGTCGCTGGCGTACGAAAGACGGGCAAGCAAAAACGGCCCGCCGCCCGGGTTGCCCGGGCCGTCATTTGCCAGCGCCCGCTTTCTCGATCACCTCCAGAACGGTGCGGGCCATCACTTCGTGCCCGAACGGTCCCAGGTGAACCTGGTCCCTGGCGAATAGCTTCTCCCTGGCATTCTTGCCCTCCTCGTGGAAGGCGAGTTCGGTATCGGCGAGGCCGGCGTTGCCCTGCCGCGCCGCCTGGCGACAAGCCTCGCCAAGCTCGTTGCGCGTGGTCCATTCCTTCACGGTGGGCAGCGTGGTGAGGATGAGGACATCGGCCTTGCCCGCGGTGGCGCGGCGGATCCGCTCAATCGCGTCGCGCGTGGTTTGTTCGAACTGCGGGCCGCGCATGCCCGAATCCCAGTCGTTGCCCCCGAAACAGACGGCGACCAGATCGGGCTCGGGCGCTTGCGCCAGCCAGCGCGGGATCAACACGAGGTTCTGGCGAAGCTGCGTGCCGCCGATGGCCGGATTGATGATGGTCACCTTTGACTTGTACTTACTCTCGAGCTGTTTCTTGAGCAAGTTAGCCCAGTCCACTTCTCGATTGGCCCAGTGCCGGGTGTCGGTGAGCGAATCGCCCATGGTGACTATGGTGACGGGCTGCCCGGCCTTGAGCTTGTCGAGCGTTCGCGCCAGGGGCGGCCCTTTCGGGGCCAGGTTCTCGGTTGGACGTTCGATCTTCGCTTCCAGCCGCAGTTCATCAACCGCAAAGGAATGGGCGGCGTAGTCGCGCCAGTACCACCACTTGCCAAACCAGAGGGCCGAAAGCTTGGAAGGCTTGTTCGGCCCGTCCTTGCTGAGTGGTACCGACTTGGCCCCGGGCAGCACCGGGATCAGATCGCTCCAGGCGACCGTGACCTTCTGCCAGTCGGTCCCCTTGATGGGAAACATGTAGTCGTAACGCACGGCGTAGTCTTCGTCGTAGATGAATTGCAGCCCGCCGAAATGATCCGAGCCGTCCCCTTTGACCCAGAACGAGAAGCCGTCGGTCTGGTCCCAGGCAGGCTTGCCGCGGATAGGAGTCATGATGAAGACGTTCTGGCACTTCTCCGGGTAGGTGAAGCGGAGCGCCTTGCCCTTGTTGCCATCGACAATGTCGATCTTGTCCTTCTCGCCGGTGCGGAAGCGCGTGGCCGCGTCCATGTCGTGCAAGAGCGTATCATCGGCGGCGTTCGACCGGGCCGCCGCCACGCACAACAGGGAAGCACTCAACAAGCACAGGTAGACAAGTCGCATGTCATCTCCCTTGGTCATTTCTCGAGTTCGCGAATGGGCTGCCCTTCTTCGAGCAGGTAGGTGGGCCGCCCCTCGCGGTCGCCTACGGTCGTATTGCGGCCATCGATGCCCAGGTGACGATAGATGGTGGCCGCCACGTCGGACGGCGACACGGGCCGATCCACTACATATTCGCCGCGCGGCGTGGTGCGGCCGATCGTCTGCCCCATGCGCATGCTACCGCAGCCCATGAGGATACTGAAGGCATGACCCCAGTGATCGCGTCCCGCGTCGGCGTTCATCCTCGGGGTGCGGCCGAACTCGCCCATGGCGACGACCAGGGTGTCGTCGTACAGCCCGCGTTCGTTCAAATCCTCGATCAGCCCGGCCAGGGCACGGTCGAAGGGAGGAATCAAGAGCTTGGCCCCTTCATCGGTCTTGTGGCGGCCGCCGGTGCCGTGATGGTCCCAGGGCTCGCAGTTCACCGTGACGAAGGTGACGCCCGACTCGATGAGCCGCCGGGCCAGCAAAGCACTCTGCCCGAAGGTGTGCCGCCCGTAGCGTTCGCGAATCGCGGGCTGCTCGGCATTGATATCAAAGGCGGCGGCCACGCGCGGGCTGGTCAGCAGCTCGAAGGCACGCTGATAGTGCAGGTCCATGTCGGCCACCTTCGCATCGTCATGGCGGCGCAGGCGATCGAACTGGTCCAGCAAGCCGCGGCGGTCTTGCAGGCGCTCGGGAGACAGCCCCTGCGCCAGGGCCATGTTCTTCACCCGGAAGCCCTTCAGATTGGGATCGGAATCGACGATGAACGGATTGGCGTTGCCGCCGAGGTAGGCGGCGTAGTGATAGAAGTTGTCGGTGCCGCCGCGCAGGTGCGGCACGGCCACGTAAGGGGGCATGCCGCCCTGGTTGGCCCCGCGCAGCAAGGAAACGCACGAGCCCAGGGCCGGCTTGCGCTGGGCCAGGTCGGCCGCGTTGAAGGATGGCCCTTCATACGCCGTGAGCATCCAGTGGTTGGCCTTGGTGTGATCGCCGCTGCCGTGGTTAACGGTGCGGACGACGGCCAGCTTGTCCATCAAGCGGGCCTGGCAGGGCAGCAACTCGCCGAACTGGATGCCCGGCACGTTGGTCGGGATGGCCCCGAACGGTCCGCGATACTGGGTCACCGCTTCCGGCTTGGGATCCCAGGTTTCCATGTGCCCGGGGCCGCCGCTCATCCAGAAGAGGATAACGTTGGTCTTGCGCGGCGTGCCCCTGGCGGCACGGACGCGATAAAGGTCCGGCAGGGTCAGCCCACCAAGCGTGAGCAGCCCGGCACTGAGCACGTTGCGACGAGTCGACTTGCCGGCGTTCATGAATACCCCCAGGTGTGCGGGCAAGGCAGGCAGGTGGGCGGGCGCACGACTCTCCCTCAGCTAGAGGTGAATGCGCGCGGGAAAAGTGTCAGAGAAACTTATAAACTTTCCTGCCCGCGATTTGCGCGCCGGGTTAGCGAATCCCCGTCAGGGCAAACTCGAGGCGGGCCGGGCGGATGCGCACGCGGATAGGGTGATGATCCATGCGGCCCTGCTTCTGCCCATAAAGAACTTGGTAGTCGACACATTCCCAGGCGAGGGGGACCAGAATGTAGTCGACCCGGCGCGACAGGGCAGCGGTGCCCGAGCCAAGCCGGCCAACATCGTCGGCCCCGCTGGCCAGCCGTGCCAGGCTGAGCGCGTCGCGCTCCGGGCTATCCGTGAACACACTCGACCAGCGATCCCAGAAGCCGGTCGGATCGAGATTCAGATCGCCGGCGAACAGGACGGGGTTCGTTTTCAACCGGGCGGTGTCGTGCAGCCAGGCGGCGTATTGCAGGCGGGCCGCCGACGCCTGTTCGGGGGGCAAATGCACCGAAGCAATCTCCAACCTGCCATGATCGACCGACAGGCGCACGGTGGCCGGACCGCCGTACCAGAGCGCCTTGTTCCAGGCGAAGAACTTGCCGGGCAAGCGTGTGAGCACGGCGGTGGCCCGCGGCACCTCGCCGGAGACTTGCCCGCGCCACTCCGGGCCAAGACGGGCCAGCAACCGGTCGAGCTGCGCCTGCCCGTCGACCTCTTGCAAGGCGACGACATCGGCCTCGTGCTGGAGAATGGTCTCCGTCACGCCATCGAGAAAAGAATCCAGGGCAGGGGTCGAGGCGGGCTGTCCGGTGCCCAGGTTCCAGGAAAGGACCACCAGGTCGTGCTTGCCCGGGTCGCCATGCACGAGCTGGTCGGGCCTGGGCTGGAGCGGACCGACGAGCATCAGCACGAGCACTGCAGCCACGCCCGCCGCGGCCAGCCAGCCAAAACCGCGCGTGCGGCGGCCGCTCCTGGACAGAGCCAGATAGATCGCCGCCACGGGCAACGCTCCGCCCATGATCATCAACACGCCGTGCAGCGGCTTGGCGCCGAGATAGGAGGCGCCGGCCAATGCCAGGACGACAAAGAAGAGCACTACGATGGCGCCGAAGCTGGCACGCGGCGAGCCGTCGCGGCGGCGAAAGACGCGCAGCATCGTGCCCACGACAGCCCCCACGTAAAGAAGCAACCACAGACAGGTGCCCACGATCAAGCCGATCAGCAAATTCTCGGGCAGCTCCCGCGCATGGGTGGCGGGCAGCAGAAAAATCAGCGCCATCGGCGCGACGGTGAGAAGAAAAGAAATGAGCAACTCGCGCCCCTGCGCGTCGGTCGGCGGCGCGTTGGACGGGTCGCTCGAAGACATGCAATTCCTCGCTGGTGCGTTAACGCGACAAGAAATCGGTGTCCGATTGTTCGCCATGGCAATCGGACACGAACATCCCTCGCTGGTGCGTCGAGCTAACGATCATGGGTCAAGGCTTGACGCTCACCTGCACCGGCTCGGCAAAGCTGGCGGCGCGGGCAGCCAGCTGCGGGATGTCCATTTCCCCTTCTTGCAGCCACAGCTGATAATCGATCTCCAGCGGTTTGTCCTTGGTGACTTCGTAGACGAAGTACGAACCGAAGCGGCCGTAATCGCGCTCGCTGTACTGGGCCGGCTTGGGATTGCCGGGCCGATCCAGGTAGCCCGCCGTGTAACGCTGCTCTCCCAGCACGAAGCTCATGCCTTTCCAGGGGAAGTCGCCCCCTTGCTTGGTGGCGCCGGGCTTGTCCTTGCCGTCGGGGCGAATGTAGTAGGTTTGCCCCTTGGTCTTGGCGGCCACCTCCTGGTCGGCGCGGAACTGAAAGCCAGCGTGTTGCGGATCGCCGTCGAGCTTGATCGGCTTGCCGTCGGCGCTGCGCACGCGCGCGGCAAACTCGACCAGCTGCCCGCCGGGCACGTGGTAAACGGTAAGCTCGCGTTCCTCGACGGCGAAGATCTCGCCCTCTTGCCCGTGCCAGCCAATCTCGAGGGTATGGCGGCCCAGCACCGGGCCCGCCTCGCTGGCGAGCACCTTCTCGTGTGACTGGTAGGCCTTGCCGCTGCAGTGCCAGACGTCGCACTTCTTCTTGCCGTCGGCGTAGGTGATCTTGTTGAAGCCCAGGTAGAGGCCGCGATGATGTGTGTATTGTCCGCCGGGCCCCTTGGTGACCACGCGCTTGCCCGCGGGATCAAAGAGATGGTGATAGACCTTGTAGGTCTCTTCGCGGTTCTTGGGATCGAGCGCTTCATACATGTAACGCAGCACCGGGTGGTCGCCAAAGCTCAGTTCGCTCGACTTGCCCGGCGTGTCCTTCCAGGTGAACTTGTCGCCCGAGGCCGACCCGCCCAGCGTGACCTTGTAGGTTTTTGAGGCCCCCGCCTTCAGTTCGGGCAGGATGAAATGAAGCTCGCGGGCCAGCTTGCCCTCTTGCTTGGAAAGCAGGCCGGGCGCAGTGACTTGCCCGATGAGCGTCTTGCCCTCCGCCTCGAGCGTGGCCAGCCCGGTCTTGGCCTGGTCGGCGGGAACCGTGAGCGGCACGGTCACCGGCGTGTTGACGCGATCCACCTTGCCGGCAGAAACAGTAATCTCGAAGGTGTTCTGAGCCTGGCAGTTCCCAGCGACGGCCAGAGCCACAACACCAGCCCACATTGCGCAGCGTACCATGGTGCAACCTCGTGAAAGCCTGGATGCTGTCCGTTCATTCCACACGTTGTATCCGATGCGGCGTGGAAACGGAAGTTTTTTGGTTTAGGCGCAGTTTCGCCAAGCGGGAGTTGATCGGTCTCGTGTGGGTTACTGGAGCCGGAAGATGAAGACAGTCCCGTTGGCATTGCCCGTGATGAGGCCGTCGTCGTTGGGGGTGAACAGCAGTTGCGCGGCCGGGCCGGGAATGGTCCATTCCTTGTCGATTTCGCCGGTGGCCACGTC
>JBFWSD010000494.1:0-5688 GCA_050248575.1 Gemmataceae bacterium | reverse complement strand
CCGCGATCTCTACGTGCATCGGCGCAAGAACCTGCGCGGCGCGCTGGTGGGCTGGCCCAGCGGCCGGCGCGAAAAGGAAGACGTCGACCGCCAGCTCGCCGAACTCCAGCTCGACGGCACCCTCCGCGCCGAAGCCCTCGACGTGGAACAGCACCTCCGCCTGTGCGAACACTTCGGTTGAGCGGCAATCCTGGCGAGCGGAGGGCGATAGCCCCCTGGACCTGCATCGCCCATGCAGACTCGGTCGGCCAGACCCGATCTCCGGACGATCAAGCAATCGGGCGAGCGGCAGCCCTTCCGCAGCGTGCGCCGCCGCGGTTGCCCGCGCGAAGACGTCGGCCCGCCGCGCTTGCACGGGCTCAGGAATGAGGAATCTCATCTTTTTTTCCCTCGCGGCCGAATCTTGGGTGGCACTGATCCCGCCGCTTGCACACCTTCGGTTGCACTGCGACGGCTGTTGTGCACTCGCCACAGGCCCTGGCAGTTTCCTGGCTTGGGGCGAAAAACGCCGAATTCCAAGTGTGCAAGAGGGTAGCCCGCTGGGCCACCGTGAGCGCAGCTGGCGCGGGCACGCCCCGTGCATCGAGCGCGCGGCGGTGCACTTTCCCTTGATGATGCGCCAGGGAGCGCGAAGATATCTGTCCGGTTTGTCTGTCCGGTGCGACAAGGAGCAATCGTCGCGAGAAAAGACTCTTGGCGGCGCAGCGGACTGCCGCATCAGGTCGCTCACTTCTTCTTGACCGCGGGCAGCTTGTCTACAAATGGCGCCTTGGTGCGGCGTAGCTCGGCCACGGTGGCGGCGCGGAACTTGGCGACGACGTCGTCGTGCTTGCCTGCCACGGCCAGGTTGGTCAGCTCTTCGGGGTCGGCATCGAGGTCGTAGAGTTCCTCGACGTTGTTCTCTTCCAGGGTGCGGATGTACTTGTATTTGCCCTGACGGAGCGAGACCCACCAGGGCAGCCCGTTGAAGCGTCCCTTGGGGCCAGGAATCGTCGCGGTGGCCGAGCCATACTTGTCCCCCGTGAGCGCCAGCAGCGTGGGGTGAGCCCATTCCGCATTCGGGTTCCGCAGGAGCGGCGTCAGATCGTGGCCGTGCATTTCCCAGGGGGGCTTGATGCCGGCGAAGGCAAAGAAGGTGGGCACCAGATCGGCGCCGCCGACGGGCGTCTTGCAGACGGCCCCTTCGGGCAGCGTGCCCGGCATGCTCACGATGAACGGAGCCCGGATGTTCGCATCGTAGGGCCCGAGCTTGTGGCGAAAGCCGTGCTGCCCCCAGGCAAAGCCTTGATCGGAGGTGAAGACGACGAGCGTGTTGTCGAGCTGCCCGGATTTCTTGAGGGCGGCAATCAGCTGCCCGACCCCTTCATCCAGCGCCAGCACGCCTTGCTGATACTGCCTCACCCAGTCGTGCAGGTCCTTGCTCGACTTGCTGCCTTTCAAGACGGGCTCGCCATTCGGGCCCTTCTCCCACATCGTGTAGTCGTGCAGATAGTCGGGCTTGCTGGGCCGCGGCGGATAGATGTCGGCGGGCACGGGCACCTTCGAGCCCGCATGCTCCTTCTTGTGCCGATCGGCGGGGGTGTAGGGCCCGTGCACGGCGCCGTAGCACAGCCACAGATACCACGGCTTGTCGGCGGCGCGATGCTTGCCGTTGATGAAGTCCACTGCCCACTCGGTGTAGTTGTCGGTGGAGTAGCCCTTGACCAGTTCGGATTTGCCGCCGTCGGTGGAGATGAGCTGATCGTAGTAGTAGCTGGTCGCGTTGTCGGGATGCGCCGGGCGGTTCCAGACCACCTGGTAATCCCAGTCGCGCTTGGCCCCTGTGTCGGTGCCGGTGTGCCACTTGCCGATCTGGGCCGTGGTGTAGCCGTTGTCGCGAAAGACCTTGGGCCAGAACTTGCACTGCTCGGGATCGTAAGTGCTGCCGGGATACTTGCCCTCCATGCGCATCGATTCGATGGCGTAGGGATGATGGCCGGTGAGCAAGGTGGCCCGCGACGGCATGCACCAGGTGCCGATGTAGGCATGCGTGAAGCGGATGCCGCTCTTGGCCAGCGCGTCGATGTTGGGAGTGCGGACCCAGTCGGGCGACTCGGGATAGCAGCCCACCGTGCGGTAGGACTGGTCATCGGTGTAGATGAACAGGATGTTGGGCCGCTTCTTGGCCGGTTCGGCGGCCCGGGCGGACGCCGACAGCAACAACACCGCCGCGCACAGGGCAGCGCCAATCTTCGCGTAACGCATGATGAAACTCCTGCAGCAGGGAGTGGCCCGTGGCCAGTATGTTACACACGAGTCATCTAACCCCAGAAACTACTCGTGCGACCGCCGCATTGTACAAGGAACGGCGCGGCGTCTGGCAATGAAAAACGAGGCGCGGGCTGGGGCCCTGGATGGGGCGGTCTGCAAGGAACGGCACACAGCGAAATCACTTATTCTCTTTGGCGGCCACGGCGGCGCCGTTCTTGAGTTCCGTCGGGATGCGAGCAATCACGTCTTCTGTGCCGGTCCAGGGCAGCCACTTGCCCTCGGCATCTTGATAGTGCGAGGTGACCACGTCCTTGTCGAAGCGGCCTGTCGCGGCGCGAATGGTGGTGCGGACTGCCTTGCCGTCCTTGATGAGATAGCAGATGGAGTCGTTGCCCTCGGTGGCCACCGCCGTGGCGGGCAACGTGAATACTTGCCCGCGGTCGATAGCGAGCACCGCGTACACATACATCCCGGGGCGCAGCCTGCCCTCCGGGTTGGGCAGGTCGATCTCGGTTCGCAGGGTGTGCGATTGGTGATCGAGACCCCAGGCGGTGCGCGTGACCGTGCCGGTGAACTCGGCGTTGTCGAGCGCTTGCACGCGCAGGCGCGCCGTGGTCTGCTTGTCGATCCGCTGAGCATCGACTTCCGGGACATCGATGAAGACCCGGACGGGATCGTTGCGGACGATGACGAAGAGGGCACTCTGCTCCCCATTTTTCTCGGGCTTGAGGAAGTGGCCCGTATCGATGTGGCGGGCCGTGATAATGCCCGTGAACGGGGCGCGGACTTTGCTGTAGTCGAGGAGCGTCTGGCACTGACGCACCTCGGCTCCGGCCACACTCAGCCGGGCCGTGGCGACGCCGAGATTGGCCTGCGCCTGATCGCGGCGTGCCTCGGCCTCGACGCGGGCCGCCTGCAACGACTTGATGCGGGCATCCAGTTCCTGACAGGCGGCCTCCGCCGACTTGCGGCGATTGAGGCTCTCATCGAGGAGCTGTTCATCCACGGCCTTGTCCTTGACGAGCCGGGCAATGCGTTCGTGCTCGCTGGTCCAGCGCAGGCGATCGGCCACGGTGCGGGCACAGCCCGCCTCGGCTTCGGTTACCAGTGCTTTGGCGGCCTCGATCCCGGCCTCGGCAGCCTTGAGTGCCGATTCGGCCTGCTTCACCTGCGCCCGGGCCAGTTCTTCCTCGGCTTGCTTTTGACGCACCGCTTCGACCATCTCCGGGACGAAGAGCTCTGCTAACAGCTGCCCGGGCTTGATTAACCTGCCCTGATCGTCAAATTGCGGGCCTTGCACCTCGTCGCCGATATCGACGTGGACCTTCTCCACGTAGCCCGGAATCTTGACGTGAATGGGCGTCTCTTCGAAGGCCTGGATGCGGCCGGGCTGCTCGATGGCATAGCGCACGGCCTGCTTGACAGGATGGACCACCTCGACCGGGATCGGCCCGGCGGCCACAGGCGTTTCGTTTCCCTTGCCGCCGGGAGTGACCGTGTGACCACAACCCGCCAGCACCAACAGGAACATGGACAGGCAACTTGTTCTCATGATGCGCTCTCGAAATGGGGACTCACGGGATCGTCGGGGTCGAGGGACACCGAAGCGGAACTGGCCCGCGCCTGCACCAGGGCAAACAGGGCGGGCAGCACGAACAGCGTGGTCAGGGTCGCCGCCAGCAAGCCGCCAATCACGGCGCGGCCCAGGGGCGCCACCTGGTCGCCGCCTTCCCCCAGGCCAAGTGCCAGGGGCAGCATGCCGGCGATCATGGCACAGCTGGTCATCAAGATCGGGCGCAGTCGATGACGGGCGCCATCGACCGCCGAGGCACGCGGTTCCAGCCCGTCGCGGCGGGCGGCCTCGGCAAAGGTCACGAGCAAGATCGAGTTGGCCACCGCCACGCCGATGGCCATGATCGTGCCCATGAACGATTGAATGTTGAGCGTGCTGCCGGTCAGCAACAGGGCCAGCCCCGTGCCCGCGATGACGGCGGGCACCGTGAGAATGACGATCAGCGCCAGCCGCACCGACTGGAAGTACGCGGTCAACAGGAGCAAGATGACTAACACCGAGAGGATCAGCCCGGCGGTGAGCCCGCTGAGCACCGGCCCGCCTCCCAGGCCGCCGAAGATGTCTTTCATGGTGGCCAGTTGCCCGCGCACGTGAACCTCGACACCGCGCGGCGGCGAGCCCGCGGCGGCAATGGCCCGCGAGATCTTCTCGGCCACCCGCCCCAGGTCTTCACCCTCCACGTTGGCGGTCAGGCTGACCAGGCGGCTCATGTTGTAGCGGTCAAACTCGCCCGGCATGGTCCCTTCCTGCACGGCGGCCACGTCGCGCACCAGCAGCCGATCCTTGCCGCGAATCGGGATCATGGCGATTTCTTTCGCGGAATCCATGCGTTCGATGGGAACCTGCACTTGCACCTGGTAGCCAATCCCCTTGACGGGATCGGCCCAGTAGACGGGTACGACAAAGCGGCTGGACGAGGTGGCAGTGACCACGGAATCGGCGACGTCTTTCACGGTGACGCCGCTCAGCCCGGCGCGCTCGCGGTCGATCTTGACCTCGACGGTCGGATAGTCGAAGGGCTGCACGTATTGCAGGTCGCGGAGAGTGTCGATGTGGAGGAGTTGTTGCCGCACTTTCTCGGCAAAGGCCCGGCTGGCGTGGAAATCGGGCCCGTTCACGGCGATCTCGATTGGAGTCGGCGAGCCAAAGCTCATCACCTCGTTGACGATGTCGGCGGGTTCGAAGGAGATACGGGTGTGGCTGACCATGCGCTCGGCCTTGTCGGCGGGCAGCCCTTCCTCGCGCAACCGTTTCGCCAGCGCGGCGGGGAAGTTCTGCCTCAGTTTCTCTTTGAGGTCGGCCACCGAGACGCCGCTGTCTTTCCGGAGGGCCACGCGCAGCATGGCTTCTTCCGGCCCGCTCATGAACAGGAAGATGTTGTTGATCGGGTAGCTGGAAGGAATGAGGCCGACATAGCCGAGCGAGATGGCCACGTTGTCGGGGCCCGCTTCGCTGGCAATCGTCTCGAGCAAGCAGCGGGCAATATCCTCGGTGCGTTCGATGCGCGTGCCCACCGGGGCCTTCAAGCGCACCTGGAACTGGCCCGTGTCGACTTGCGGGAAGATCTCGCGGCCCAGCTGGCTGAAGGCAAACCAGCAGGCCACGCCTGCCAGCGCCAGGTAAGCGGGCACCAGCAGCCAGCGCACCTTGACCAGCAAACCGAGGAGACCCGCGTAGCCCCGCGCAAAGCGGTCGAACAAGGAATGACTGGCTTCCCCTTCACCCAACTCGCGTTCGTGATGCCGCAACAGCCACACCGACAGCACGGGCACGAACGAACTGGACAGGATGTAGGAGAAGATCATGGCGAAGCCAACGGCCAAAGCCAGCGGCACGAACAGTGCCTGGGCCGCCCCTTGCATGAA
>JBFWSD010000493.1:0-5689 GCA_050248575.1 Gemmataceae bacterium | reverse complement strand
ACTTCCTGAGAGATTCTGGAAGATTTACCACTTAATTGCTTTAAGTTACACCAGTAATGCCAGATGTCAAGGAGTTATTGGCAGATTAACTCCAGATTATCGTCAATTTCTTTCAAGTTTGGTCATAATCGCTCAGAACCGGGCGAGTGAGAGCTGCCACGCGTCGCCCTGCCATCGGGAACAGTGGTTAGGTTGGCCCCACGCAGGCGTCTCTCTCTCAGACCTCGAGATTCACTGGGGGAGGACTCACCGTGCGCGCACTCTCGATGCTCTTGCTTGTACTGGCAACCTGCGGCGTGTCGTCAGCTGCCGACGACGTCGACATCGACAAGCTCATTCGCGAGCTCCGGGCCATCAAGCCCACCGACCGCATCAAGGCGGCCTACGCGCTGGGCCAGCTTGGCCCGGACGCGAAGAAGGCCGTCTTCAGCCTGATGGCGACCGCGAAGGATGACAAGGACGACAAGGTGCGCGGTTTCGCGGTACACGCGCTCGGACGCATGGGCAAGGAGGCAAAGCCGGCCCTGCCGACCATCGCCAAAGCACTGCAGGAAGATAAGAGCAAGGAAGTGCGTGCCCTGGCCGTCGATGCCCTCGCCAACCTGGGGCAGGAACTCAAAGAAGTGGTGCCGGTCTTGATCGAGACGCTGAAGAAGGACAAGGACCTGGCGCCACGGGCCGCATCCGCCCTCGGGCAACTCGGACCGAAAGCAGAAGAAGCTGTCCCGGCCCTCGCGGATGCGCTCAAGCAACCGGCGATGAGCACCTATGCCGCTTCCGCGCTGGGACGCATCGGAGCGCCGGCATTGCCGCCTCTGGAAGCCGCGCTCAAGGCAAAAGAGAAAGAGATCCGCGTCAACGCCACGGTCGCGCTGGGCATGATCGGGCCCAAAGCAGCAGACGCCCTCGCGCAGGCGCTAGGTGATTCCGAAGTGGCCGTGCGTCGCAATGCCTTCGGCGCCCTGGGCCGCATGGGCGAAGGCTCCCGCCCCGCCATCAAGGCAGCCATCAAGTGTCTGAAGGACTCCGATGAGGACATTCGGCTGCGCGCAGCGCAGTTCCTCGGCTCACACGGCACAGCGGCACGCGAGGCCGAAGCCGCCCTCACCGCCGCCCTCGAGGACAAGGACGAGATGGTGAAGGCAGCAGCGGCCCAGGCTTTGAAGGCAGTCACCGCAAAAGACTGAATCTGGTTTTCGATTTTGGATTGCGCCGGCCCTCGGCCAACGCAATCCAAAATCGGCAATCCAAATCCAGAATCTCTAACTGTGGGTTAGCTGCGCGTGCGCAGCAGGCTGAGGTGCCGGGCGAACCTCTCTTCCAGGTAGTCGTGAACCTCGACAAGGTGTTCGACTTCTTCCGCGGAGACGCTCCGGCCCGTGCTCAGGTCGGCGTCACCGTGGTTGAGCAAGCGGGCAACCTCTTTGAGATTCAGCCTGGCTTGTTCGATCCGTTCGTCGACGGCTGCGCCATGCATGTTCTCGTTGATGCCCCAGAAGCGGCAGGCGTCGGTGAAGGTCAGTTCGGGTTTGCGGGCCTCGTCGAATTTCTCGACGGCGGTGGTCTCGAAGAGGAGCAGGAGGGCCTTTTCCTGGTCGCGCGAAAGCTTGGAGGCACGCTGGGAAGGGGCGGGCGGGCTGACGAGCTCGCCGCCATGCAGCAAGCGATTGGCGACGTTGCGGCCCTCACGAGTCAGGGCGTAGAGTTTTTGCCCCATCTTGACGAGCCAGCCGCGGCGGGCCAGGCCGCGTTCGCCCATGATGCTGCTCAGTACCTTGTTCGAATCGGGATACTGATCGGTATAGCCCTTGAGTCCAAAGGTCTTGGGAAACTTCTGCCAGCAGGCCACGATCAGCGCCTCGGCGCTGAAGGGGGACTGCCCGTCCACTTCGAGCTGGTGCGAGGCCAGCAGGATCTTCTCGGTCACCGTGCAATCGGAAATGTTCACGCTCACGCTTTCACCCCGTGTCATCATGATTCGAGTTTCCATCCCCGATACAGGCTGAAAGTCCGCCTGCCAGGCGGCAGCCCTGCATCCCGGAGAAATAGAGCTGAACGGAGGGAGCCATTCCCTCGTCAAGCGATCATCAAGTTGCTGTGGAGACAGCGGGTAAACGAGTCGAACCGCACCCCGGCGCCGCCTCCGGAGAGAAGCGGTAACGGTGCGCTTCGGTGGGCCCTGGGAAGTGGGCCATCGGTATGTAAGCGGGCTGCTCCCCGCCATGGAACATCGAGGTTTTACACAAATCTCTCCGTGTCGTCATCCCCAAAGTTTGTTTTGCAGAGCTCGCGCAACAACACCGTGGCGTAGCTGCCCGCGGGCAACGTCACAACAACCCGAACGCCATCGGGTTCAGCTGTCGCGCTGATGGGATCGACATAAACCAGATTGTGCCGCCGCGTTCCTTGCAGCAACTTTCCGAAGCCGTTGAACGCAGCTGGTGTGAGATCAGCTGCTGCCAGCACGGCGGCTTCGCGCTCCGCGGCAACCGCATGCGCGGGGAAAGTCTTGCGGCCGAAGATCGGCCCGGCGTGAACGGTTTCGCGGGCGGCGAACCGCGCTTGTTCCGCGGGCATGTCCTCCGCGGTGAACATGCCGCCAAAGGGCCACTTGGCCATCACGTCCCCTGCCAGCACCGTTTGCAGCAAGCCATCCTTCAGTCGCTGGCCCAGGTAGTGATTGAAGAGCGACGACTGCGTGGCCGACAAAGCCAGCTTGCGCAAGAACTTGTCGCGGGCTTGCTTGCCTGGCACCGGCTCGCCGCGCAAGAGTGCGAAGCCCAGGCGGACCGTCTCGCCGTCGCGACCGAACCGCTGCGGGCCGTAGTAGTTGGGCAGACCGACTTGCTGGAGCCGCTCGACCAGTGCGGGCAGCCGCACGGCGCTCTCCGGATCCACGTCGCGCACCAATATGTTGAAGCGATTGCCGTGCAAGTGGCCCGGGCGGAGCTTGTTGCCATGCCGCGACACGCGCAAGACGCGGATGCCATCCCCTTCGAGCTGGGAAAGTCGATCCTCGGCGTTCGCAGGCACCGAAACCATCTGCCGCGTGACAGCCCGCCGATCTTTGAGGCCGGCGGTGCCCACCTCGTCGTTGCCGATGCCGAGCCGGCGTGCCACCTGGCGGGCGAAGTAATCGGCCCCCATGTCGCGTTTCTCGATCCACAGATAGAGGAAGTCGCCGCTGCCCGCGGGCTCGTAAGCGGGAATCTCCTCCACTTCGAAGTCCTCGGGCGCAACCTTGATGCGGCCCGCGATCCCGGGCAGGTCGGCGGTCAACAGCGGCGGCAACTCCAGCGGATCGAATGGCATCGGCAAGCTCTCCAGCATCCTCTTGATAGAATACAGGTCATGCTGATCGATACCCATGCCCATCTTGACGACGAGCGCTTCGAAGCGGATTTGCCCGCGGTGCTGGAGCGTGCGCGGCAAGCCGGCGTCGACAAGGTCGTCACGATCGCCACCACCGGGCCATCGTCTGTGCGTTCGGTCGAACTGGCCGCCGCACACACCATGCTCTGGGCCACCGTCGGCTTGCAGCCGAACAACCTCGCGCAATGTCAGCCCACCGAATGGGACGACGTGATCCGGCTGGCGACCGCAAAGAAAGTGGTCGGCCTCGGCGAAACCGGGCTCGATCGCCACTGGGACTACACGCCGTTCGCGCAGCAAGAGGATTATTTTGCTCGCCACCTGGAACTGGCCCGCCAGCACGGGCTGCCCCTGGTCATACACTGCCGGAAAGCGGAAGCCGATACGGTGCGCATGCTACGCGCTGACTTCGAGCGACATGGCCCGGTCAAGGGGGTCATGCATTCGTACACCGGGGACTGGCCCACCGCCGAAGCCACGCTGGCCATGGGGCTGTTTGTTTCCTTCGCCGGCATGGTGACTTACAAGAACGCACAGGACCTGCGCGAGGTGGCTGCCAGGGTGCCGCTGGATCGTTTGCTGGTCGAGACCGATAGCCCGTACCTGGCGCCGGTGCCGGTGCGCGGGCAACGGAACGAGCCTGCTCATGTCGCACACACGGCTCGATTGCTGGCCGAGGTCAAGGACGTGGAGCCCGCGATCCTCTGCGAACAAACCACGCGGAACGCGCACACGCTTTTCGGCTTCGCCTGATTGGCGTGCACGGTGATCCGATCGTGCCGGTTGTCAATCGTGATCGGGCCGATTGTGTAACAAATTGAACTTTGCACCTGCCCGGCGCTTTGGTTCGCTGCCGTACAACGCCGATCCTCCTTGTGCAGGACGCACACTCGAGGATTCGCACCATGAAGAGCTTGCTGATCGCGCTGGCGGTACTGACCGTGTGGAACCTGTCGACGTCGACAAGCTGGGCCGCGTGGGGCTGGCCGCCGCCCGGCTACAGTGCCAGCGGCGTCAAGGCCTCCGACAACAGCGTTTATCGCGGACTGTTCAAGCGATCCTTCCACCAGCGCCGCGCCGACCGCAAGCAGGCCCGCCAGGCGAGCACAATGACGCCGAGCGCGGCCCCGCTGATGGAACAAGCTCCCGAGCCGAAGCCTATCCCGCGCTGAGCGGGCCCCCTCCGAAGCAGGTCCGACTGAGCCGGACGGGCTGGACGTCTTCCGTTTGCCTTCACACCCCTTGATCTTGCGTCCAGCACCGTCTGGCCCAGGCGGGCCTGCTGTTTTCACCCAGCTCATCTGCATCATTGCGACTGCCTGCTCTCAAACCGTAGAATCTCCCGGTAGTCCCCCCGCCGCTTCCTGCCGAGGAGAATCCCGATGTGCCATCGCATCGTCTGTGTCGCGCTGGGTTTGCTGGCCGTGGTGTTTGCCACCCTCGGGCAAGCGCCCGACGAGAAGGTCTATCTCTTGCACGTCAGCGCCGGGCAGTTGCCCGCCGATACCGGGCTCGACGACAAGACCACGCCAGTCATCGTCGATGATTATCAGCCGCTCCTGGGCAAGGCTCTCAAGGTGCCCTTTGCCCCTGGCGACAGCTTCGGCGCCCGCCTCTCGAAGACGAGCAACTGGAAACCTTTTTCACACTTGCGCTTCGATGCGCAGAATCCGGGCCAGCAGCCCGTCGATCTCGAGCTGACGCTCGTTCACGCCGGCACCAAGAACTACGACACGCGCGTGGTCGTGCCGATCAAGTTGGCCCCGGGCCGCAACAAGATCCGCCTCGCGCTCGCCGACCTCAAGAACGTGAACGGCACGGCCCCCGATCTCGGCAACATGGTCCGCTGGTACCTGGCCGACGTCGCCAAGAAAGGGCCAACACTTTACTTCAGCGACATCTGGCTCAAGACCCCCGATGCGCCGATGGCCGAGGCAACTGGCGGCGCTGGCCCGCTGGTCGGCTATCACATCAAAGGCAAGGTGGGCAACCTCGACGTCGACCTCACGGTCACGCCATTCTTCGCCTCGGGCAGCAAATCGACCGGAAAACCACCCACCAGGAGTGTTGTCCGGAGCGACCCGGCCCGGCTGGAGCGCATCCGCGCGGCCAAGATGCCAAAGATCGACAAGCCGATCCTCTTCAACACGCCGGAGGCGGACGCGATCTGTTCGGCCCTCGAAGTCTTTCCGGCCGACAATCCGTGGAACCTGGTGGTCGAGGACTGGCCGCTCCATCCCAATTCGAAGAACATCATTGGCAGCATCGGGGCCGACAAGCCCTTCCGCTACAACCCCGACATGGGGTTTGTGCTGGT
>JBFWSD010000492.1:0-5690 GCA_050248575.1 Gemmataceae bacterium | reverse complement strand
TCCGGAGTACACCCCTCGGGAACCTCGATCAACCGATCAGGCTCTCCGAGGGGCTTTTTTTTGCAAGCATCAGTGAAGTTGCGCAGGATCGGCCGATTTTGCGTCGATTATCTTGGTCACCCACACCATCGATCCGAAGACCAGCTTCGGGCAGGGCACCTCGAACCAGCTCGCCTGCACGAGCTACGCCCCCAACTTCAAGCTGTTCGGCCCGAAAGAAAGCAAGTACACCATCGAGCCCCCCGATGGTTCGTCGTGCACGATCATGTTCGCCGAGAAGTTCGGGCTGGCGGGCCACGTCGGCAACTACTGGGCCATTCCCGGGTCGTCGCGTTTCTTCGATCCGGAGCAAGGCCAGACCTACGACTTGCCGCCGCAGCTCGGTGTGCCCTTCGCGGAAGCGGATGGGGGCCGCCCGAACAGCAATCACCCAGGCGCCTCGCTGGTGTTGCTGGGAGATGGCCGCGTGGTGCCCTTGTCGGCCAGCATCGAACCGTCGCTCTGGAAGAGCCTGGTGGAGCCGGAAGACGGCGGCCCGAACAATAAGTGGGAACCGTGAGGAGATTCTTCACGGTTTGTTCTAGATCTGGACCGCCCACGAGAGACGCACCATCAATCCGCCCTCCGGCGTTGGGTCGAGGCCCAAGGTTCCCGGCGTGAGTCCTGCTCAGCGCTCCAGGCGGAAGTCGTGCTGGTTATCGGCGGCGGTCGCCGCAATCTGCACGGAGAGCGTGGATTGTTGATTGTACCTGGCCGGGGCGAGGTTGTCGCGCACCTCGACGAAGGGCCCTTCGCCCGAAGCATTGGGAGAATACGAGCGCGGCGGGCCGAAGGCCTGGATCTGTACCTGGTACTTGCCCCCTGCCCGCGGCCCCTGGGCGGCAGCAATATCGTAACGTCCCGCCTGAATCGGGCCGCCTGTCGATGGCCCCGCGGCGCCCGCGGCCGGCACGAAGACGATCTCCCCTTCCTCGACGGGCTGCCCGTCCAGTGTGACCTCGCCCCACACGCGCATCGTGGAAGATGAGTTGCTGCCGCAGCCGGCGAGCAAGAGCGTGAGCAGGCAGTAGCAGGTGCGTCGTTGCATGGGCCACCTCGCCTAGTAATCGCCGAGGACCTCGCCGCCGTCGATGCTCCCCAGGCCAATCCAGGTGGCCGCATCGATGTTGTCAGTGACGAAACGGACGGAGCCATCGGCCATGGCGGCGTTCACGCCCCCCGGATGATTGCTGCGCGCGGCGTTGATCAGCCCGCTCCAGCACGGAGACGTGCCCGTGCATGGCGCCTTCGGCTTGGAGTTGTTGCAATAAACCCCGCCCAGCAGGCGATCGGGAATGCTCGAATTCGGCGTGCGCAAGTGCGTGTAGCCAATGCCCAGATCGGTGATCCACATGCCGCGCAGATCGGCGGTGTTGGTCGGGCCGGCGATGACCTCCGACAGGGCCACCGTGTTCGAAGTGCCGTCGGTGACATCTTCCACCCGGCGCAACACGTTCCAGTTGAAGAGGGCCCGTTTCGTTGCCGGATTGTTGGCGTTGTTGCAGCTCGCATCGAAGTTGGTGACCCCCTTCTCCATGAGCGAACCATCCGGGCTGTGGCAGCCCACGTAGTTCGAGCGCGTGAAGCCGTCGATGCCGGGCGAGAAGCCAGGCTCGTTGCCGAACACGCCCGCCTGGTCCGAAGGGCACTGATAGAGGGCAATACGAGTCTTGAAGATCGGCCCGTTGACGGTCATGAAATTGGTGCCGCGGAAGCCGACGTTCCAGTCGTACTGCCGGGCCATGTTGTCGAGCTCGATGTAGGGCCAGACATACATCGTCCAGTTGTGAACGGCCTGCCCGCCGCCTTGCGACGAGCGGTTGTCGGGCTTGGCGGCCCACGAGCCCGGCGGGAAGACGCGATGTGTGCCGTTGTAGTTGTGTAGCGCCAGGGCAAGCTGCTTGAGGTTGTTGGTGCAGCGGGCGCGGTTGGCGGCCTCGCGCACCTTCTGGACAGCGGGCAAGAGCAGCCCGATCAGGACGCCGATGATGGCGATGACCACGAGCAACTCGATCAGGGTGAAGCCACGACGACAAGTTCGAGACATGATTGCCCCCTCGACGAGGAAGATATCATGATCATATCATCGTACTTTAGGATGTCAAGCAAGAGATGGATTGACTTATCTGCTATCAAATAAATGAGTTACGACAGGATTTGTATGAGGTGCAACAGGAGAAGCAGAAAGAGCCAGCAGGCCGTTTGCCGCGCGATGCGGCGGCCATCTGCGAGTGAGAACTCAAAGAGGTCGATTTGCCCGCAGGTCCAGCACTCGAAGTCGTTTAGTGTGGACTTTCTCTGCACGGACCGGCCACAGCGCGGACAGGCGAACATGGTGCCCTCGCTCAGGGCCGCTTTTCCAGCGGCACGTAGTCGACGTTGCGCTTGCCGACGTAGATCTGTTCGGGACGGAAGATGCGATTGTTCTTGAGCTGTTCCAGCCAGTGCGACAGCCAGCCCGCCACGCGCGCGATGGCGAAGATCGGCGTGAACAGGTCGCGCGGGATGCCGAGGGCCTCGTAGACGATGCCCGAATAGAAATCGACGTTGGGATAGACGCCCTTCGGCCCGTAGATGCCGGAAGCGACACGTTCCAGCTCCACGGCGATCTCGTATTTCCTGGGCTTGCTGGTCTCGGCGAAGACGTGCTCGGCCAGCTCTTGCAGCACGGTCGCACGCGGGTCCTTCACCTTGTAGACGCGGTGGCCGAAGCCCATGATCTTGTACTTCGGATCCTTGGCCTGCTGCTCGGCCAGCCACGGGGCCACGCCATCGACCGCGGAAATGGTATCGAGCACTTCGAGCACCTGCTCGTTGGCCCCGCCGTGCAGCGGGCCGGTGAGCGTGCCCACCGCCGAGCTGATCACCGTGTACGGGTTGGCCAGGGTCGAACCGGTGACGCGCCCCGAGAAGGTCGACGCGTTCATGGTGTGCTCGGCGTGCAGGATGAGGCAGGCATCGAGCACCTTGCGAATGGCGGGCGACGGTTCGCGTTCGAAGAGCATGTAGTAGAAGTTGGCGGCATGATCGAGGTCGTCGCGCGGCTCGATGGCCTCGTCGCCATAGCGGAGCCGATGGAAGGCCGCCACGATGGTGGGCAGCTTGGCAATCAGCCGCACCACCGATTCCCAGTTGCTCTTTTCATTGGTGACGTCGCGGGCTGGGTAAAACATCCCCATGGCAGCGACGCCCGCCTGCAAGGCGTCCATGGGGTGGCCCGTCTCGGGCAGGCACTTGATCAGGTCTTTCAGCTTGTACTTGATGCGGCGGCGGTGCCGCAAGTGGTCGTCGAACTCGGCCAGCTCTTTCTGGCTGGGCAGTTCCCCCTTGAGCAGCAGCCAGGCGGTCTCCTCGAAGCAGCTTTCCCGCGCCAGGGTTTCCACCGCGATCCCGCGATACTCGAGCCGGGCTCGTTGCCCGTCGATGAAACTCACACCCGATTCCGCTACCGGAACATCTGCCAAACCGGGCCGCAACTCGAGCTGCTGTGTCATGGTCACCTCTGCAAAGACTTTTCGCTCGCGGTATCGCGTTACCTGAAAGATAAGAAAAAACAGGCGAAAAGCCAGTGTCGTCCGTGGCCCGTGGTCCGTGGTACGCTGCCGAAACTTCCAAGCACATTATGTCACGAATCGCCCGCAAGTTCACCATCAGCGCTGGCCACGGACCACGTCCGTTCAGACATTGATGAGCACGAGATGAACGATGCCCGGGCCATGCACTCCCGTCACCAGGCGGAGTTCGATGTCGCCGGTCTTGCTCGGCCCGGTGACCAGCGTCAGGCACGAGGGCAGTTCGGGCCGGTCGTTGCCCGGCAGCGGCGGAAACCTGGCGAACAGGTCGAACAGATCGGGCACGAGCTGGCCCCGCTCGGCCACCGCGATGTGCACGGGGGGCAGCAAGCTCTCCGAACGCGTCTCCTCCGGCTTGCAAGCCAGGGCCAGCGAGCCGGTCTCGGCCACCAGGTAATCCACGCCGCTGATGCCCAGGTCGGTGTCGAAGAAAGCGTCACGCGCCGTCTCGGGCTTCAGGTTTGCGGTCTCGACCACCTCGACACTCAGCTCTTGCAAGCGTGCCACCAGGAAGGGCAATCGCTCCAGCACCTTCCCCTGCCCGAGCAGCACGCGTTTGACGGGCGACTTCGCGGTGCGGATGATCTCGAGGATCTCCTCGACGGCGCTGGCATCGTCGCGGACCGGATGCGGGACGCCGCCGGCCGCCTGAAACGTCTCGCACATGCGTTGATAGGGATCGTTGCCCGCCCCCTGATAGCCGACGTTGCCGCGCGGCGCGAGCGCCGGGGCCCCGCCGGCGCGATTGCCCGCCTGCACCGCCTGCTTCACGCGCTCGAGAAATGCGTTGCGATCCACGATGTTCTCCCGTCGATCGTTTTCAATCCACGATCAAGTTATGCTCCACCACCGCGGGCTGCGCTTTCCCTAGCGACAGCGCGGGCAGCTTCTTCCCCTCCACGGGCCAGCCATCCACGGCGTTGTTGCCCAGCACGACGATGCGCTTGCAATCGTCGTCCGCCTTGATGGCGTGGCCCGTCAGTCCGGTGAACGAGTTGCCGGTAATGGTGATGTCGGCCGTCCCTGTCAGGATGATGCCGGCGGCGGCATCCTTGCGCTTGACCTTGTCGCCAATGTACGAGTTGGAGAAGTTGTTGCCCGTGATGGTGATGCGGCCTGCTTGCGGGCCAACCACCAGCCCGCGGGCCGCAACGATCGTGAAGGTGTTGGCGGAAATCGCGCAGCCCCAGCCGTCCTTGATGTCGACGCCGCCGCCGTTGTGGGCGATCACGTTGGCCGACACGGTGATGCCGTAGCAATCGCGATCGAGGATGACGGCCGTGCCGTTGCACTCTTCGATCATGTTGCCCGCCACCACCGAGCCATAGGTATTCTCGATGACCACGCCGTGCCGCAGGTGGTCGTCGAGGTTGTTGCCGTTCATGCACAGGTTGAAGCTGTCGAGGCAGCGCACGGCGTCCTGATTCTCTTCGAAGTGGTTGGCGTTGACGACGATGTCGTGGCCCGCCACGATGTTCAGCCCGGCCTGCTTGTTATAGGTGAGGATGGAATCGGAAACGCGCGGATCCTCGTAGCAGTCGACGAGATTGACGCCGTGGCCGCCATGATGATCGATGGACATGCCGCTCAGGTAGATCTCGTCGATCCCTTCGGCATAGAGGCCGTCACCCGACTTGGGATTGCCGCTGATGCGAAAATCGGCGAGTTGCACGCGCCAGAGCCGGGCCTTGCGTTTCTCGGTCGCGCGCTCAGCGTGGCGGACGATGAAGGCCGCGCTCCCTTCCTCGTTGCGGTTGATGATATGGGTGGCTGCCCCCGATCCTTCCACGCGCGTCTCGGCGCGGCTGAGCACGATGGGCTGCTTGATCTCGAAAGTGCCCGGGGGCAGCTTGACCAGCCCGCCCCCCGCGGGCACCGCGTCAAAGGCGGCCTGCAAGCTCTCGAACTTGGCGGCGTCAATGATCGCGGTCTTGTTCTTGTTCACATCCTGGGCCGGGCCGGGCCGCAGCAGCCAGCCGCTCAGCGTTATCGACACAACCAGCGCCGCAAGTAGCGTTTGCCTGATCTTCATGGCACTCTCCGCAGGAGGTTGGGGACCAGGTAGGGAAGCATGAGTAT
>JBFWSD010000491.1:0-5691 GCA_050248575.1 Gemmataceae bacterium | reverse complement strand
TCTTGACCCTGGACGGCAAAACTCGGATTCTGTTGGTACTCCCGGAGGGTTGCGTCCCGAACGGGTTCGCGACCTTCCATGGCGTGGTGCATCTGGGTACAGGCGAGCGTATGGCGCTCACTCGTCTTGTGAATAACCAGGCCGTTGCCAAACCAGGGAGCGGCCGAAGTGCGTAGGCGGTAAGCGTTGAACCCGGTCCCGCTGCCAACCGTGCCTGACTGGGTGCGACCCTGCCCAAAATGGACCGTCACGGAATCATCGGCGTGACCCGGCAGAATCCAGACGGGGGCCCGGACCGCGCGGCCAACGTAACGGAGTTCGACGACGTCTACGATCGCCTGCCCATGCTCGCCCCCCCGGTTGCCAAACGTCTGCGACAGGCCGAACTTCTCGGCCGTGGCCGGGCTGACGAAGGCGGCGTTGTCCCACGTGAGTTTGGTCAGCGGCCTGGGCAGTTCCTGCAGCCAGCCATTGTTGGCGAAGCGCCCATCGTATACAGTCGGGTCCGGGCCGAAGTCGATTTCCAACGCCTCCGGGCCGGCAGGAGTTACTTCCGGCCTGTTCCACCATCCCTCGCGCAAGGACACGGACCGTCTGGGCATGTAGGCCGAGCCGGTGATGAATCCCTCGTGCAGGGTCTTTTCCCAATCGCGTTCGAAGTCTCCGCTGCCAGATCCGCTTGGCCAATGCTCGCGCCAGTAGGCGCGCACGATCTCATGGCCCGGGCTCTCGGCCTCCCCGACGAGCGCGGCCAGCAGTTCATATGCTGACAGGCCGCTGTAGAGCGGCGCGATCAGCGGCTGGACGATCGACACGGTGCCGTCGAACGCCCGAGCGTCGCCCCAGGACTCCAGAAAGTGAGCTTCCGGAATATGCCAGTGGCATTGCACCGCCGTCTCGTCCTGGTAGAGGCCTAGATGAACTCGCAACGGCACACGTCGCAGGTGCTTCTCAAATTCCAGGTCCGCAGGCGCCGTGAATATGGGATTGCCGCCGACGATGAGCAGCATTTCGACGCTGCCGGCCTCCATGTCATGGACCAGCTCGCGCAATCCCGCAATTTGATCGCAAGGGTGGGCTTCGACCGGATCGGTGTAGAGGACGGTTCGCCCAACGTTGCCAAGGTGCTGGTTGAGCGCGTGGGCAAGGGCATGAACGAAGGGCGGTTGCCCGTCCCCAGCGAGGACCAGACCGGCGCCACGATGGCGCAGAAGATCATCTGCCAGAGCAGTGACCCAACGACGCCAGCGTGCCGATAGCCTCGAGGAGGCGCGCACTCCTTCAACGCCCAGTTCGGCCGCGAGAGCGCGCGCGAAACTTTCTACCTCGGCGGAGCGCAGTGGCAGCCGGTGATCAGCCGACGCCCCGGTGATGGAAGGCATGTTCTCGACGACGTACAGGCGGTTCATCGTCGCCCGGTCTGGTTTCCCCCGTATTCGACGTTTCTTGCTGAAATCATGGACGTGGCGCACATGGGCGGGGCCGCGTGCCAAGAAGTCGGCATCGAGCGACAACACCACATCGGCGGTCTCGAAGCGGTAAATCGGGTTGACGGATTCCCCGAAGGCCAGGCGCGCCCCTTCCAAAACCGCATCGGAACGCGCTGGTTCGTATTGATGCCACTGTGCCTCGGGAAACGAGCTTTTCAAGGTTCCGGCGCGATCTCCTGTCAGTTGATTCGCCAGCGTTGGCGAGGTGACGGACTCCGTCAACACGCGCAACCCCACGCCCCGGTGGCGACGTTGTCTGGCCAGTGCGGCACGAAACACGGCCAGCGCTTCACTCCACGCACTCGGGCGACCGAGGAAGGTGACCGCTTGAGAGCGGTCTGGGTCGTACAGCCCCAGCACCGAGGCCTGGGCGAATGCGTCAGTTGCCCCGAGACTGGCAGGGTGTCGTGGGTTTCCCTCGATCTTGGTAGGTCGACCTTCATGACTTTCCACCAACAAGCCGGTCCCGTCCAAGGGCATCGCCGTGGCGTAGAACAACGGCTTACCTGGCACCAGTTGCTGCGGCTGCCTCGCATAAGGAAGGATCTTCCCAACAGGAGGCTGAGTGCCGCAACCCGCAACGCCGGCGAGGGCAAGCGAGGCGCCCATCAACTTCAGAAACCGGCGGCGCGTGATCGGGTTGGTCCACTCCGACGCTTGTTCGGGAAATTCCCGGTGCATCATTTCCCGGAACTCCTCGGTGTCGGCCAGTTCTTCCAGGCCGCGCCAGAACCCCTTGTGCGCGGTGGAGATGTGCCCGCGGATGGCATCCCAATCCAGGCGCGGATTCGTGCGGTCACTCATCGGTGGCACCTCGAACAGCTCGTGAGTTGATCCGCGGTGCGGATCTTGTAGCGCTCCTGGAGATCTTCCCGCGCGTGAGGCCGGTCGGCGGGGGGTTGCCAAGTCATGCTGAACACGGCCTCCCGCGGCCGGAGGTGCGACTTCGGATCGCGATGGCAATCAAGGCACCAGCTCATGAGCAGGGATTTCTCCTGGTACGTGAACGGCATTTGGTCTACCCGACCGTGGCACTCAACGCAGCCGACGCCCTTGTTGACGTGGATGGCGTGGTCGAAATACACGAACTGCGGCAGATTGTGAATCCTTTGCCACTTGATTGACTTGCCGGCGCGATAGCTCTCCCGCACCGGTTCGAGCGTGGCGCTTCCAAACCAGATCTCCTGGTGGCAGTTCATGCACGTCTTGGTCGGCGGCATGCCAGCGAATGACGATTCCTCGACGGAAGTGTGGCAGTAGCGACAGTCAATGCCGAGATCGCCGACATGGTGCTGGTGGCTGAACGGAATTGGCTGAACACGCGCGGTGCGAGCCTGGGTGACGTAAGGAGACCAGCCAAAAACATACAGGACTCCGCCCAAAACCGTCAGAAGTATGAGGACGCCAAAAATGCTTGCCTTAGACAATGTGTTGAAGCCGCGATGAAAGATCTGGGGCATTGCCGCCACCTCAACCCTGAACCTGCGGATGCATTTTGACAGGTCAGAAAGTCCTTCCGACAGCCCTGCTTGACACGGCTCAAGCACGCCGCCCGCTCGTTGGGAATCCTACATGAACGATGGAGGATTTTTACTCCCAGGACCGTCGCCAAAAGGCGATTTGATGGTCTCAGCTTTGATCCTGCGAATAGATCACCGTTTCAGTTTCCGCTCAGCAAGTCTCGAAGAATCCGGCGGACCAGCTGGGCGGCGGTCCATCCTCGTTCGTACGCAGCGGCCTCAAGCGCCACCGCCTCCTCGCCTCGCAGCAACAATGTAAGCTCGACCACGCCGGGGCCGAATCTGCGGAGCACTCGTTGAGTACTTCGCCTCTGAATTTGATCGGTCGTCGCTTCCACTTGAAAATTCGCTGTCACGTCCTGTCCCCTTGCTGCCTTTCGTTTCATGTTTCTCTCGCCAACGAGCCCCGTTCACCCCTCGGTTCGCATCGGCTGTGCCGTCTGTGTACACACGAATCGCCGGAACCGGTCCCAGGGTGCAAAACCAGTACGGTGATAAACGCGGGGGGCACCTAAACCCTCTTGGTCCGAGGCCGGAAGCTTACGCGTTACTCGACCACCCAGATCGAGATCCCCTCGCCTGAGCGAACCAGTTCTTCTCCGACATGATGCCGAAAGAAACGCTTCAGACCGGAAAACGAATGCCGCCCCACCACAACGGTTCCGCAATCATGTTCTCTGGCGGAATCAAGGATGGCACGGCTGACGTGCGTCTTGTCCAATGGTTCTTCGAATTGCACAAACAGCCCCAGCACTTCGATGCCCCTCTCGGCAACCACCTTCCGCAACCGTTCGAGCAACAGCTTCCCCTTTGCCAGCCTCGCCTCTTCCATCTGTCGGTAAGCCTCGGCGCGTTCCGATCCCGTCCTGGCTTCAATCTCCGGGTTTTCTGAGCCACCCCACTCCAACATCCTCGGCGGCAGTTCTAGATGGAGCAGCCCAACATGGAAGCCGGAGGTGACGCCGACCATATCGGCAACATACACCAACGCCCGGCGCGACGCTTCCGAGTCATCCACTGCCACCAGGATGTTCTTGCGATTTTGCATTGCGATTCCGATCGTGGATAGTGGAGTCATTTCTTCCGATGTGGCAGATCAAGGGGCCAACACCGATAGTCGCTTCTGGTTAATTGGCTCATGCCGGTCACATGCTGGTCACATGCCGGTCACCTGAATGTCCAGATCCACCGGCCCCGAAGGATGCATTTCGCGGACTGCCGCCAACGCAAGTTGTTTGGCGTAGTACGACGACGTGCAACCGTGTACGCACAGACGGCCTCCCGCCCGCTCGACACGCAGTTGGCCAATGCGGCCCCACGTCCGCTGAACGATCTTTCGTTCCAGAACCTGTTCGAGTCCCTGATTTTCGACGAGCATCGCTTTCTCCTAGCGGCCTTATTCTGGTTGTGTGCATGCCAAATGAAAACGGGATTGCCTGTGATTGGTTGCGGTCGAGTGCGATTTGCCGCCTCCTTGAATTTGGTAGCAGCAACCAATGCCGGCTTCGGGAAGGTTTGCGGAGATTTTCGTTCGCGTGGCGGCCGAGCCCATTCGAATGCTTTGCCGCCGGAGTCGCCAAATTTCCGCTGGAACACCGGGCCTGATGTTCGAGACGGCTGGCATCGGCTGCCAACGCTGCGAGGATGCCTTTGCTCGACACAATGCCTAATGGCTTCCGCTCTCCATCGACCACGACAATCGGAATGGGGTTGGCGTCGAGGAGAAGCTCGGCGAGGTCCGAGAGCAGCGTGTCCGAAGCTACGAGCAATACTTTGTGCGTCATGTGCTGGAGCACTTCGTAGCGCCGCGCTGACGTTTCATCCACAATCTGCCAGTCACACCAGACTCGATTGGCGCTCAGCCGAGTGACCTCGGCGGAAATTCCTTCCCCAAGCCACCGAAGAATGTCTGACGCCGACAGAACGCCGACGCATTGTCCCGCATTGTCGGCGACGGGCGCCGAACGCAAGTTTCGCTTCGAAAGAATTTGCGCGGCGGCCTCCAGACTCATCTCACCTGGCAATACGACGAAGCATCGACTCATCACATCGCCCATCGTGAGAGCACGGAACAGCGTTGTCCACTTCATGTTGCCCCTCCAGTGGGTGTGCCCTGCCGTGCGACCCATTCGACGGCCGTTCACGCAAAGTGGCAGGTGTAGTGCGGACTTCGTGCAAACCCTGTGCCGAGCTTCGACAGTTGTCGGATCGTCCGAGATCAGGAAGGATGCCGGGAGGAATTCTCACGGAATCTTCGGTGCGCTGAAGGCGAATGTCATTCTTGACAGAGGTTCGGTCAATATGGCGGAAAGCTTCGGTGGCCGACATGAATAGGATTGTTGATTGCCGCAGTAGCATTCGTGGGCTTCCACGCCCTGCACGGGGGATGTTGCCGATAACGGCCAAGGATACCCACCCTGCAAGGGCGTGCTGCCATACACGAATTGAAGGGGTTCCGTTGGTTAGATTCGACGCGAACGACCGGGACTTCGGAAAGAATGATGCTCCATCTCGAGCGGCCAACAGCTCGAAACCAGCGTGAGACTACGCATCGTGGTGACCGATTGCGATGTTATTCCGGATGAGCGGCCTTGGGGATTGCTGCGAATCGAATTGTCGCTACGATATATCATGGCAGCAACGTCGACGCTCTGTGAAGGTCTTTGTCATGGACGCGAAGT
>JBFWSD010000490.1:0-5691 GCA_050248575.1 Gemmataceae bacterium | reverse complement strand
AAGATCTCAGCAATGGTCTCGTATTTCTGCCCTTCCATCTCCTTCAATACCAGGACGGCTCGATGTTCAGGTGACAGCCTGTTCAGTGCGTCCTGGATCCGGCGTTCTTGTTCGTGCTTCTCCAGGTGGTAACCGGGCTGATTTCCTTCCGAGACATCCGAGGGTTCGATCCGCCCGTTGCTTTCTTCGCGCCCAAGTTCTAAACTTAGGGCCACTTTATGCTTACGTTTCAAACTCATCGCCGTGTTCACAGCGATGCGGTAGAGCCAGGTAAAAAACAAGGACTCTCGTTTGAAGCTTTCCAAGGACTGGTAAGCACTTAGGAAAGCTTCCTGGAGGACATCCTGCGCGTCCTCGGCATTGTTCACAATGCGGTAAACCGTGTTGTAGAGCCGATCTTGGTATCGCCGGACCAACTCTCCGAAGGCCTCGGTCCGGCCCTCCAGGCACTCAGCGATGAGACGATTATCTTCGGCTCTCACGGTTGCACTGTGGGTTAGACGGCCGGCCGTGGGGGAAAGTTCCCGAATCGGCGGCTTGCGTTGGGGTACACGCCCTATCTTGCCGGGTTTAGCAGCTGCGGCCCGCCGGGGACGGGTCGGCTGCTTCCCTTTTCCCACCACTGGTCCCTTGGTTGCCAAGTGTGACCTCGGTAGCTGTGACAGGTCGTGGCGAAATCGAAGGCTCGAGGGGCGGCCTCGTTACTTTCTCGATCCAGGACGGATTGACGATGGTGGGCGTTCACTTGCCCGCGCAAGAGTTTGCCTCGCGCCGATCTTATCACGCGCGGCACGATCATTCCACAACTGAATGCAAATTTTGTCTCACCACTGCGGACCTACGCCACCGCGTCGCCAGTCGCTAAAATGAAGGAATTGCCTCGCAACGCAACAACCCACTCGCCATTGCGCGATCATGGATAACACCAACATTGTCATTCGCGGCGCCCGCGAGCACAACCTGCGCGACGTCGACCTCGAGCTGCCGCGCAACCGGCTCGTGGTCTTCACCGGCGTGTCGGGCAGCGGTAAGAGTTCGCTCGCCTTCGATACCCTCTATGCCGAGGGCCAGCGCCGCTACGTCGAATCCCTGTCCAGCTATGCCCGCCAGTTCCTTGGGCAGATGCAAAAGCCCGACGTCGACTACCTGGCCGGCCTCTCCCCGGCCATCAGCATCCAGCAAAAAGCGGCGGGCCGCAACCCGCGTTCCACGGTCGGCACCATCACCGAGATCTACGATTACCTGCGCGTTCTTTATGCCCGCGTCGGCCAGGGTCACTGCCCGCAATGCGAGCGCCCCATTCAAGCCCAGACGCGCGAGCAGATCATCGCGCGCATCCTTGCCTTGCCCGCGGGCACACGCTTCCTCATGCTGGCCCCGGTCATCCGCGGGCAGAAGGGAGAATACAAGGACCTTTTCCAAGACATGCTGCGGCGCGGCTTCATCCGTGCCCGCGTCGACGGGCTGGTCGTCCGCCTCTCCGACGACTTGCAGCTCGACCGCCGCATGAAGCACTTCATCGAGATCGTCGTCGACCGTCTCACCGTCGACGCCAGCGAGAAGCCGGCCAGCGACGAAGCGTCGGACCGTCTCTATTCGTTGCGTTCGCGCGTGGCCGAGGCAGTCGAACAGTCCCTGCGGCTGGCCGAGGGCAACCTCATCGTCGCCGTCGAGAAGTCGAAGAGCGGCGACAAGACTGACTACGAGGACTTGCTCCTCTCTGCCCACTACGCCTGTACCCATTGCAACCGGAGTTACGAGCCGCCGAGCCCGCAGCTGTTCAGCTTCAACAGCCCGCAAGGAATGTGTCTCGATTGCGACGGGCTGGGAACGCGTTTCGCCTTCGACCCGGCCCTGTTGATCCCGGACCCCGAGAAGAGCTTCTACCTCGGAGCGATCCCGCTGGTTGGTCCGCTCAAGGGGATGGGCCGCTGGCGCAAGCACATCTTCAACGGTGTGGCCGAGACGCTGGGCATCGACCTCAAGCAGCCCTGGAGCAAGCTGCCCAGGCAGCAGCAAGACTGGCTGTTGCACGGCACTGGCGACCGCCACATCACCTACGAGTGGAAGATGCGGGGCGGCGGCGTCTGGAAGCATGGCGGCAACTGGGAAGGCATCGTTCCGCAGCTCATGAGCAGCTTCAAGAAGACGGCGGCCGGCCCGCGCCGGCTACAGCTCGAGAAGTACATGCGGAGCATGCAGTGCCCTACCTGCAACGGCCAGCGCTTGAATCCGCAGGCCCGGCACGTGCGTGTTGCGGGCAAGACGCTCATCGAAGTCTGCGCGATGACGGTGGGCGACCTGGCCGCCTGGCTCGACGGGAACGCTCGCCCCCTGGACCGAGATGCCCGCGGTGGCAAGTTGTCCGATAGCGAAGCGGGAGAATCAAAGGGCGGGCGGAAACCAGCACGGTCCAGGGGGCTGACGACCCCCGCTCGCCTTGCACGCGTCACCAGCCCTGGTGGCGATGGCGGGATCGAGGCGCGTCTCGATCCGGTCCAGCGGATGATCGCCGCCGAGGTGCTCAAGGAGATTCGCGGGCGGCTCGGCTTCCTGCTCAATGTCGGTCTGCACTATCTCACTTTGGACCGGGCGGCCCCTTCCCTCTCGGGCGGCGAAGCCCAGCGCATCCGCCTGGCGGGGCAGATCGGCTGCGGCCTGGTCGGCGTACTCTACATCCTCGACGAGCCCTCGATCGGGCTGCATCCGCGCGACAACGAACGCTTGCTCGAAAGCCTCGAACGCCTGCGCGACATGGGCAACACCGTCCTGGTGGTCGAGCACGACGAGGAAACCATGCGGGCCGCCGATTTTCTCGTGGACTTCGGTCCCGGCCCGGGCGTGCGCGGCGGGCAGGTCGTCTCGGCCGGCTCCTTCGACGAAGTCCTGGCCGACCCGAAAAGCCTGACCGGGCAGTATCTTTCCGGTACCAAGAGCATCCCGATCCCGGCACAGCGGCGGCCCGCGGGCAAGCACCAAATCACCATTCACGGTGCCACGCATCACAACCTGAAGGGCATCGACGTCCCCTTCCCGCTCGGCCTGTTCGTCTGCGTCACCGGCGTGTCGGGCTCGGGCAAGTCGTCGCTGGTGAACGACATACTCCTCGAAGCATTGCAGATTTCAGATTTGCGATTTCAGCTTGATGAAAGCATTGAAGAAGAGAACGGCGATTCGGCAAGCGGCAAGCGGCAAGCGACAAGCGGCAATCGATTCGAGAGAATCACCGGCACCGAAAATATCGACAAGGTGATTGCCATCGATCAGTCGCCGATCGGGCGGACGCCGCGCTCGAACCCGGCCACCTACATCAAGGTCTTCGATGAGATCCGCAATCTGTTTGCGTTGTTGCCCGAGGCCAAGGTGCGGGGTTACAAGCCGGGCCGTTTCAGTTTTAACCGGCCCGGCGGCCGCTGCGAGGCCTGCGAAGGCAACGGTTCCAACCGTCTCGAGATGGATTTCCTCGCCGACGTCTGGGTGACCTGCCCGGTCTGCGAGGGCCGCCGCTTCAACCGCGAAACCCTGCAAGTCCGCTTCAAGGGCAAGAACATCCACGAAGTGCTGGAGATGGATGTGCAGGAAGCGCTCGAGCACTTCAGCAACGTCTCGCGCATCCGCGAGATGCTGCAGACGTTGCACGACGTCGGCATGGATTACGTCAAGCTCGGGCAAGCCTCTCCCACGCTTTCGGGCGGCGAGGCCCAGCGCATCAAGCTGGCCCGCGAACTGTGCAAGCGCTCCACGGGCCGCACCCTCTACATTCTCGATGAGCCTACCACCGGCCTGCACTTTGACGACATCCAGAAGCTGCTCACCGTCTTGCACGGCTTCGTGACCAGTGGCAACACGGTCGTGGTCATCGAACACAATCTCGACGTGATCAAGACCGCCGACTGGCTCATTGACCTTGGCCCGGAGGGCGGCGCCGGCGGCGGCGAGATCGTCTGCGCGGGGACCCCCGAAGAGGTGGCCGCCTGCGCTGAGTCATTCACCGGCGAAGCCCTCGTGAAGGTGCTCGACGCAAAAAAACAGACAAGGAAACCCCATGCTCAGTCGGCGGCGAGCCGGGGGCGTAAGTCGCCGGAAGATGGGAAGCGTCGCAACTCCAATACCACTGTGTCAGCGTCGATCGATCAACTCACGGTCGTCGGCGCCCAGCAGCACAACCTGAAGAACATCACGGTGACTCTGCCGCGCGAGAAGATGTCGGTCTGTTGCGGGCCATCGGGCTCGGGCAAGTCGTCGCTGGCCCTCGACACCATCTATGCGGAAGGACAGCGGCGCTACATCGAATCGCTGTCGGCCTATGCCCGCCAGTTCCTCGGCCAGATGCAGAAGCCAAAGGTCGAACACATCACCGGCCTGTCGCCCGCGATCAGCATCGAGCAGAAGACGGCCAGCAAGAGCCCGCGTTCCACGGTGGGGACGGTCACCGAGATCTACGATTACCTGCGCGTGCTGTTCGCGCGCATGGGCAAGCCGTTCTGCCCGGTGTGCCACATTCCCGTGGGCACGCAGACCAGCGACGAGATCATCGAGCGCATCCAGGGCTATCCCGAAGGGACCAAGCTCTATCTGATGGCCCCCGTGGAACGGCGCGGGCAGGAGAAATACTCGGCCCTGTTCGACGAGATCCGCCGCTCCGGCTTCGTCCGGCTGCGCGTGGACGGCAAATCTCACACGGTCGAAGATCCACCGCAGATCGATCATCGCCGCAAGCACCTTGTCGAGGTGGTCATCGACCGCCTGGTCGTGCGCGGCGGGCAACGCGCACGCGTGGCCGATGCCGTGGAAGCCGGCCTCGATCTGGGCCGCGGCGTCGTTCATGTCGCCCTCGTCGATGACGCCCGCGACGAAGCCGACTGGAAGGTGGAGCGGTTCAGCCAGCATTTCGCCTGCGACCAGTGTGGCCGCAGCTTCGAGCCGCTCAATCCGCACCACTTCTCCTTCAATAGTCCGCTTGGCTGGTGCGGCACTTGCGAAGGGCTAGGTGTGCAACTCGGCGCCAACGTGGCACTCTTGATTCGCGACGCGAAACGATCGTTGCGCGAGGGTGCATTGTCAGCCTGGCCGGAGCTATCGCCCGACAGCCCGTTCACGCGTTTCGCGGAGGCGATTGCCCGCCATGCAGGCTTCGGGCTCGACACTCCGTTCGAGCAACTCGAGCCGGCCCAGCAACGTGTCGTCCTCTACGGTACGGGCGAGGCGTGGATTGACGCGCCCGACCTGGGCGCGGAGACCGGGGCCGTTAGCCGCAAGGTAAAGCAAGCACCTGCAAAGAAGCGTTCGGCCAAGACAGCATCAGCGTCGCTCAGGTTCCAGTACAAGGGCTTGTTCCCGGCCATCGACGAGGCGGCGCGGGTCAGCTTCGTGTATCGCCAGCGGCTCGAGCACCTGGTGAGCGAGGTGGCCTGCTCCACCTGCGGGGGATCGAGGTTGCGGCCCGATGCGGCGGCATTTCGGCTCCCCTCCCCTGCCCCGAAGACCGGCGCGGTTGAATTTGGCCCGACGATTGGCGAGCTGTGTGCCCGCCCGCTTGGCGAGACGCTGGCATTCTTCAACGATTACAAGCTCGACCGCGGTCATCAGAAAGTGGCGGGCGAGCTCTTCCGCGAACTCAAGAACCGCCTGAAGTTCCTGGTCGACGTCGGGCTGGATTACCTCACGCTCGACCGGGCTGCCCCCACCCTG
>JBFWSD010000489.1:0-5698 GCA_050248575.1 Gemmataceae bacterium | reverse complement strand
ATGGGCTCCCTCCCAGCATCCGCCGATTCAGCCACGAAAATGATTCAGGGTCGGCCCTTATAGCGTCGGGCCGGTACTGGTCAAGAGCAGAATCGAAAGTTCAACGCATGTCCAGAAGTGATCACGCCTTGATCACCGAGGTCCGGTTTTCTGTAACGTTTGGAGCCCGGCGCACACTCTCTAATAGACTCGCGCACCGGCGCATGGGAGCCAAGTCTGACCGGTGCGTGCCAATCTGGCAATGGAATCGCGCTTGTTGCGTGCGGGCCGTCCGCCGTGCGCGCCCGTCTATGGCATTTCGAACTGGGGGAAGTGAAATGGAAAATCCGCAAGCTGCCGCGCGGAAACCCGTGGTCGTCTTCGATGCCGACAAGGTCAGCAGCAATGCCGATGACTCGGCGCGCGTCAGTCGCGTGCTGCCCGCCTGGATCATCAGCTGCTGTGTGAATGCTGGCGTGCTGGCTGCCTTCTTCTTGATGAACACGCCGGAGGCGGAAACGGCCCAGACCGAAGTGGCCGTCTTCGAGACCCTGGTCGAGAACAACGTGCAACCGCCCAACCTGGAGAATGACGACATCGGGCTCGATCCCGAGCTCGAGACCAACTACAACGTGGATCGCATCGAGGAAGTAAGCGTACCGGGTCCCGTCAATGCCATGGACCCGATCGGCATCTTGAATGCCGATCCCGGCCCCCCCATGACGCTGCCACCTCCCCCCGGGGTGGGCGGCGGTCAGGGGGGCGGTGTGGACGCGTCGGCCCCGGGCCGCGGCGCCATGGTCGGTTTCTCGGGCGGCATTGTCCCCAATAACCTTTTCGCACCGGGAGGCTTTGGCGGCCGTTCCGGCGCTACCCGCCAGAAGATGCTCATCGAAGGGGGCGGCAACGCGGCATCCGAGGCCGCCGTGGCCAAGGGGCTGAAATTCATCGCCCAGCATCAGGGTCCCGACGGGCACTGGTCGCTTACCAAGTTCCGTGAACATGGCCGCTGCAACTGTGGCGGTGCGGGTGGTTCCAATAACGATGTCGCGGGCACCGCCTTCGGGCTGCTGCCCCTCCTCGGCGCTGGCCAGACGCACAAGCCCGGTTCCGACCGCGGTCAGCTCTACACCAAGGAAGTCGACAAGGGGCTGCGCTGGCTCGTCCTCCATCAGAATCGCGATGGGGGCTACAACCCCAACTCGGGCGAGATGTATTCGCATGGGCTGGCCACCATCGCCCTGTGCGAAGCCTACGGGCTCACTTCCGACCCGGCCCTGCGCGAGCCCTGCCAGCGGGCACTCAACTTCATCGTCATGGCCCAGACGCCGCAAGGGGGCTGGCGCTATCGCCCCAAGAGCACCGGCTTCGATGGCTCGATCGGCGCGTGGCAGTTGATGGCCCTCAAGAGCGGCCAGATGGCAGGCCTCGATGTGCCGCGCGAGACCTTGACCCGGGCCGGCAAGTGGCTCGATGCTGCCGCCGCTCCCGATGGGGGCCGCTACGGTTACACGTCCGCCCATCCGGCCAATGGCTTGCGGGCGGCGACCACTTCGGCCGGGCTGCTGTGCCGTCAATACCTGGGTTGGGGCCCGCGCAGCCCGGGCCTGCTGGCTGGCCTGCAGTTCATCCGTGCTCATGGCCCGCGCGCCGATGACATGTACTACAGCTACTATGCCACCCAGATCATGCATCACATGGGCGGACAGTACTGGGCCGAGTGGAACCCGAAGATGCGCGATGCCCTGGTCGCGGCCCAGGACAAGGGGACCACCGTGCCCCACCAGACGGGCAGCTGGCACAGCGCCACCGATCGCATCTCGAGCGGCCGCGGCGGCCGGCTGATGCAGACGTGCCTGTCGCTGGTCACCCTCGAGGTCTACTATCGCCACCTGCCCCTGTATCGCCGGGAGGTCGGTGGCGACAAGGACATTGCCGACGGCAAATAGAGTACATCGCTGGACAGTGAACCCCAGGACCCGAGCCCGGCTTCAGGAAGGAGCCGGGCTCAGGTATTTTCCGGCGCGCTCTTGCTTCTGAGGGGGCGGATTGAAATAATAATCCCTCTCTACGTCGAACGCAGGGAACCGGCGCAGTTCCGCGCAGGCCGCGGGGCTGGCCGTTTTTGCATTGTCTGCCACGCATACTGAGGGAAGCAGTCATGGCCGAGTCGGTCGAAATGGTCACGCAGCCTCGCGAGCACACGGGCTCCAGGGCCGCGCGCGCCCTGCGCCGCAGCGGGCTCATCCCGGCCGTCCTCTACGGACACGAAGAAGCTACCGTGTCCTTCACGCTCGGTCGCGAGGAACTCGAACGCGCCGTCCGCCACGGTGTTCACGTCGTGAACCTCAAGACCAGCGGCAACGTCCAGAAAGCGCTCATTCGCGATTTGCAGTGGGACTATCTGGGCAAGGAACTTCTGCACGTCGACTTCTATCGCATCCGCGAAGGGGAACGCGTTGAAGTCACCGTGTCGATCGAGATCAGGGGCACGGCGCCTGGCGTCCAGGGGGGCGGCGTCCTCGAGCAGCCCATGCACCAACTGCACATTGAGTGCCCGGCCGACTCGATCCCGGAAACCATCCGCGTCATCGTCAGCAATCTGCAGCTGGGGCAGGCCATTCACGTCAAGGAACTGACGCTGCCCGAAGGAGTCAAGGCACTGGCCGACGACGATGCTCTGGTCATCCAGGTGGTGGCGAAGGAAGAGGAAAAGGAAGAAGCCGCGGCACTGCCCGGCGAAGGTGGCCCGGCCGAGCCCGAACGCATCGGCCGTCAGAAGCCCGCCGAAGAAGAGGAATAACGGGACGAATCCCGTCGCTCCCTCGGCGAGCGCTGGCCATGGGAGCAGCGTGAACCATGAAAGTGGTTGTGGGACTGGGGAACCCGGGTCGCCGCTACGAGGGCACCCGTCACAACGTCGGCTTCGCTGTCCTGGACGGCTTGGCCAAGAGCCCGCTGTGTGGCCGGTTCCTGTCCCGCTTCCAGGCCGAGATCGCCGAGCTGATCGACGACGCGACCAAGATCCTCCTGGTCAAGCCGGAGACGTTCATGAACCTGAGCGGCCGCTCGGTGCGGCAGGTAATGGATTTCTACCAGGTGGAAGCAGGCGACCTGCTTGTTGTGTGCGACGACATCAACCTGCCGCTCGGCAAGCTGCGGGCGCGGGCCAAGGGTAGTCACGGCGGGCATAACGGCCTGCGCGACATCCAGAACCACCTGGGCCACAACGATTATGCCCGGCTGCGGATCGGCGTGGGAGACCCGGGGGAGCATGACGCGGCTGATTTTGTGCTCGATCGCTTCCGGGCCGCCGAGCGGCCCGTGATCGAGGATGCTATCCTGCGGGCCATGCAGGCCGTTGCCCTCTGGTGGCGCGACGGCATCGAAGACTGCATGAATCAATACAATGGCTGAAGTTTCGCAGAGTCTAGACCTTCGCGAGTGAGCAATGACCAATACCTACGAATGCATGTTCCTGCTGGACACGAACAAGGTATCAGGCGATGTGCAGGCCGCCGCCAAGCAACTGCACGCGCTCCTGGAAAAGAACAAGGGCGAGGTGCTGGCCAGCCGGCCCTGGGACGAACGCCGTCTCGCCTATCCGATCAAGGGGCAAAAGAAGGGCCTCTTCTATCTCACTTACTTTCGCGGCCCGAGCAACAGCCTGGTCGAGATCGAACGGGACATTGCTCTCAATGAAATGATCCTGCGCACGCTCATCCTCAAGATCAATCCGAAGCTGGTGGACACGATGCTGGCGCTGGCGCGTGACGAACACGCTTTGGCCCTGCACAGTGCCCACGAGGAAGAGGGCGAGGGTGGTGGCGAGAAGGCGAGTGGGGAAACGACGGAGGGCGAAGAAGAACACCGCCGCCGCCCGGCCCGCCGCAAAGCCGAAGTATGATGACGCGCCACCGACTCGCTCCGACGCTGAGAGCCTGGGCAAAATCAATTTCGCTGACTTGCCAGGATGAGGGTACGGATGTATACTGTTCGGAGATGACCTCAACGCCAAGGAGTTGCAGCGATGGCCAACCTCAACAAAGTCATGCTCATCGGCCGGCTCACGCGCGACCCTGAAACACGCGCCTTTGCCAGTGGCGGCAAGGTCGCCAAGTTCGGCTTCGCCGTCAACAACCGCAAGAAAAACCAGCAAACCGGGCAATGGGAAGAGGATCCCGTCTTCATCGACGTGGAAGCTTTCAATCGCGGCGAATATGGCAAGACTGCCGACCTGGTCGAGCAGTACCTCCGCAAAGGCAGCCAGGTCTTCATCGAAGGTCACCTGCGTCTCGACCAGTGGACCGCGCAGGACGGTCAGAAACGGCAGAAACTGATGGTCGTGCTCGACAACATGCAGTTTCTCGACACCCGGAACGATGCCGGTGGCGGTGGTGGTAGCCGCGGCCCGGCCCCTGCAGCGCGGCGGGCACCGGCTCCTGTTGCCTACGATGACGGGCCCGAACCTCCGATGGAGCCGGATTCGCCCCGCGAGGAAGAAATACCTTTTTGAAACCAACCGATGAGCGCGGCCCACATTTGCTTCGCTCAAACCGTCTATTGAGAGAGTGACCATGGCGACGAAGTCCAGGAAGCACGTTCACGTTCGCAAGGGATCGCACGGCGGCATGCAGCTCGTGCTCACCGAAGATGTCCAGCATCTTGGCAAGCAAGGCGACCTGGTCGAGGTGCGTGGCGGGTACGGTCGTAACTACTTGCTGCCCAATGGCCTGGCCACCATCCCTACCGAGCACAATCTCCGGCAGCTGGAACGCTACAAGATTCGCGTCCAGAAGGCCCGCGAGGCGCGCATGGCCGACCTCAAGGTTTTGGCCGAGCAGATCCAGCGCGTGACATTGACCATCGAAGCCGCCGCCAACGAGGAGGGCCACCTCTACGGCTCCGTCGGCGCTCCCGAGATCTCCAAGGCCCTCAAGGACCAGAAGCTCTTGGTGGATCCTGACATGGTCCGCCCGGAGGGCCAGATCAAGGAATGTGCCCTCTACGCCGTGAAGGTCCACCTGGGTTACGACATCGAAACCGAGGTCAAGATCCTGGTGGTGCGCAAGAGCGAGTAATCAGTTTGTGAGCCGGTTTGAGGTTGGATGTTCGATTGGAACGCGAGCATCCACTGGTGAACTTCCAAACTCGAACGATCCGTTGTCGACGCCTCAAGGATGTCCATGGCTGAAGGACTCGAACGCCTGCCGCCCCATAGTCGTGAAGCCGAGGCCAGCTTGCTCGGCTCCGTCCTCCGTGATAACGGCGTCCTGGGCGACGTGCTCCAGATCGTGCGGGCCGACAACTTCTACAGCGACGCCCACCAGAAGATCTTCCAGGCTGTCATTACCCTCTACGAAAAAGGGCATCCCATCGATGCCGTCACGCTGGCCGAGACCCTGAAAGAGGCGGGCCAGATCGACGACATCGGCGGCTATGGCTACCTCGGCGAGCTCTGGGAGGCCGCAGCCACTGCGGCCAACGCCGAGTACTACGCCCGCATCATTCGCGACAAGGCCCTGGTCCGCCATCTCATCCATTCCGGCACCGAGATCCTCCGTGACGCCTACGAGCAGACCATGCCCGCCGACGAGCTGCTCGAAGGGGCCGAACGCAAGATCCTCGACATCGCCCAGATGGGGGTGATGGGGCAGACCTACACGCTCAAGGACGCCCTGGGTGAAGCCTACGATCGGATCGATCTGCGCGTGGCGGG
>JBFWSD010000488.1:0-5700 GCA_050248575.1 Gemmataceae bacterium | reverse complement strand
GCCCGAGGCGCTCGAGAAGTGGCCCGTGAGCCTGTTCGAGCGGATCATCCCGCGGCACCTGGAGATCGTTTACGAGATCAACAGCCGATTCCTCGCAGATGTGCGCCAGCGCTATCCGGACGACATCGGCCGACTGATGCGCATGAGCCTGATTGAAGAGTCACCGCAACGGAAGGTTCGCATGGCCCACTTGGCCGTGGTCGGCACGCACAGCACCAACGGCGTGGCCGCGATTCACTCCGATCTGCTCCGCACCAAGGTGCTCAACGATTTCGCTGACATGTATCCCGAGCGCTTCAACAACAAGACCAATGGCATCACGCCGCGCCGCTGGCTGCACCAGGCCAATCCTTTCCTGTCGCAGCTGATCAGCGAGACCATCGGCGACAACTGGCCCATGCATCTGGACGAGCTGCGCAAGCTGGCGCCGCACGCCAACGACGCCGGCTTCCGCGACAGCTTCCGCCAGGCCAAGCGCACGGCCAAGCTGCGTTTCGCCGACTGGCTGAAGAGCGCCACGGGCCACGCCGTCGACCCCGACACGATCTTCGATAGCCAGATCAAGCGCATCCACGAGTACAAACGGCAACTTCTCAACGTGCTGCACATCGTGGTGCTCTACCACCGCCTGCGCGAGAATCCGAATCTTGACATGGTGCCGCGGACCTACTTCTTCGCGGGCAAGGCCGCGCCGGCTTATCACTTCGCCAAGCTGGTCATCAAGCTGATCAACAACATCGCGGGAACCGTGGAGAACGATCCGGCCGTGCGGGGCCGCTTGCGGGTCTTCTTCCTGCCCGATTACAACGTCAGCCTGGCGGAGCGTTTGATCCCGGCCACCGACCTGTCCGAACAGATCTCCACCGCGGGCTACGAGGCGAGCGGCACGGGCAACATGAAGTTCATGTTGAATGGGGCCCTCACCATCGGCACCCGCGACGGTGCCACTATCGAGATGGCCCAGGAAGCGGGCGAGGAGAACTTCTTCCTGTTCGGCCTGTCGGCCGCCGACGTGGCGAGCGGCCGGGGCTGGTACAACCCGCACTGGCACTACCACAACGAGCCCGAAACCCGGGCGGCCCTCGACCTGATCTTCTCGAATCATTTCAGCCAGTACGAGCCCGGCATCTTCGAGCCGATTCGCCGCGTGCTCCTCGACAGCGGCGACTACTACATGCATCTGGCCGACCTGACGTCTTATTCCCAGGCCCAGCTGCGTGTGAGCGACCTGTATCGTCGGCCCGAGGAGTGGTCGCGCAAGGCGATCCTGAACGTGGCTGCCGCGGGCAAGTTCTCCAGCGATCGGACCATCGAAGAATACGCTCGCGAGATCTGGCACACGAAGCCTTGCCCGGTGGAGTGAGCCGCCAGCGACAGAGTCAACCGGCCCGGCTTCTCCCGCGCAGAGAAGCCGGGCTTTTTTTGCATACGGGCAACCGAGCTTTCAAGGCTGCAGTATGTCATCGAGAATGTTGTCACTTTGGAGTGTGCGACAGCGCTCAAGGCGGCCCGATTGAAGTTGCTGGTTCTCGACGATGCGGACAAGACTCGCTGCGAGCTTCCAGACGTGATTGGCGTCCACCGTTTGCGCGGCCTGATCGGGAACGTCCTTGATGTAACGGAAACGGCGTTGCACTTCGAGGAGGGCCAAGAAGTCTTCGTTCTTCTTTGCTTCCTCGAACTGTTTGCGGGCCAGCGGCCCGTATCTGAGCTGGTAGACCTCGCGTCCCCTGGCGGGCAGCTTGGCCAGCAGTTGCTGGGCGTGCTCGGCCAGCCTGACCATGTCGGCGTCCCCGGCCGGCACGAAGACCTCGGGGTCGACATTGATGATGTCCTGCAGGGCCTGGCACGCGTCGGCCCATCGTTCGTTGTCGATGTGTCGGCGTGCAGCATCGAGCGTCCGCTTGTCGGGGCGCTCTCCCCGTTCGGCACGGTTTTCCCGCAGCTTGCGCGCCCCGAAGAGCGAACCTAATCTGGCAAACTCAACCGCCAACAGATCGCTCTGTGCCCGGGCAACCGTCAGCCCCTCGAGCGTGGGGTCGGCTTGCTTGACAAGCAGGTCGAGCAACTCATTCTGTTGCCGGTCGATCTGCGTAGCCTTCTCGAGGATCTCCTTGAGCTTTGCAGCAACCCGCTGGTCCTCCACCAGAGGACCGTTCTCCAGCCTTTGAGCTAGCCGCAGGGCGGACTGCTGAAACACGAGGAACTGCTTCCTCAGGGAACGTTGCTCGGCAAGGATCGTCTGATAGAGCGTGGTAGGATTTTCCGCGGGCTTGCTGGCAGGCAGCGGGACGGCCCGATGCGCCTGCACCGAGGAGGGCATCGGCGTGGGCTGTGCTTCGGGCACGGTAAGGGCGTGGCAAGCTGCCAGCAAGCCGAGGCCCGCGGCCACGCACGTCACGACCAAGCTTACTCGGCGCAGGAACTGGTTAAGGGTCATGGTGATCGAAACTCCTTTCGCCAGGTTGAGGATGACAGCAGGGGCGCTGTTGCCGTGAACCGATCGCACGGTATCACGCACGAGGGCGGAAGCGACAGCAGGCGCCGGCTGAACCAGCCAACCGCCCAGCACGGTGGCGCTGGCCAGTCCGTGCTTTTCCAGCCGACACCGCAAGTAGCGGCGGCCCTGCTGCAAGCGCAGCTTCAACGTCGCCAAGCTGTAGCCAAGCTCGCGGGCCGCCTGGCCGCGCGTGCGGCCTGCCAGGTAGCACAGCACGAGCGGTTCGCGCAGCCGGGCAGGCAAACGCTCCAGTTCCTTGTCGAGCAACGCATTCAGCTCATAGCGGCAGCGGTCATGGTCGGTGACGGCTTCGTTCTTGCTGGCCCGCTGTTCGTGACGTCGGCGCACCGCTTGTTGCGCGCGCAGCTTGCTCGCAGTGCGGCGGGCAACTTCGTACAGCCAACTAGCAGCCGATGACTGCCAGCGCACCTGTGCCGCCTTCGCGGCTAGGACCAGGAATGTCGCCTGGAAGGCATCGTCAGCTTCGTGTTCATTGCCCAGTACACGCAGGCAAGCGGCACGAACCATGGACGCGTGCCGCTGCACCAGCAGTTCGAATGTCGTCGCGTCCCCGGCGACATAGGCGGCCAGCAGATCACGATCGCACGGAATCGCCGTGCTGACAGCCGCACGGAGTTCCCGTATGGTTTGGGTCATATTCGGCATGTTCGTCCCGTCTCGTTCTGTAGGTAATGCCGGGAGGAGTCCCTGGTGGCTAAAACTCGTGCAAAAGAAGAGACGATGATTGCCCCCCTCCACAACCATACTCTGAGTGAGGAGTGCCTGGCAGCTGATCTTGAAGCTTGCCTTGGGGGAACATGTGACGTAAGCCATCTCCATCATTGGCTGTGACAAGGTGGATGTGAGCATGGTGATGGCCCGGAGCAAACGAGCAAGGCAAGCGCGGCCGACACGGCAAGAGCTGGTCTCGGCGCGACATCGGACACTGCCTGATGTGATTGCGCCCGGGCTGAAAGTACTGTTGTGCGGCATCAATCCTAGCCTTTACTCGGCCGCGATGGGGCAGCATTTTGCCCGGCCCGGCAATCGCTTCTGGCCCGCGCTCTACCGGGCCGGCATCACGGAGCGGCAGCTTGCCCCGAAGGAACAACGCGAGTTGCTTTCGATCGGATACGGCGTCAGCAATATCGTGGCCCGGGCCACGGCGCAGGCCGCCGAGCTCGATGATGGCGAGTTGCAGGCAGGCATTGTTGTCCTAGAACGCAAGGTCCGCCGGTTTCGGCCCGGCCTGGTCGCCTTTCTTGGCGTGACTGCTTACCGGGCGGCCTTTGGCAAACCGCGCGCCACTCTCGGTCTGCAGCAAGAGCGACTGGCCGAAGCTCCACTCTGGGTCCTGCCCAATCCGAGCGGGCTCAACGCGCATCATCAGCTGGACGATCTGGCCCGCCTGATGCGCCAACTTCATCAACATGTTTCCGGAGACTCGCAATGAACAAGGTCGTGCCTCCGTTCTGGGTTGTACAACGGCAGATCAAGATGGAGTCGCTCGACGAGCAGCTGATGCGACTGACCGGTCCGAACCTGCCCGAGGAGTTCATCGGCATCCGCAAGGGCGAGAACGGCTTGTGGTTGGGCTATGTGCGCAGCGAACGGGAAGGAGAGGATGTGGCCAGCTGCCCGCCGGAACATGCCCGCGCGCTCGACGCCTGGTACGCGGCCTTCGAACTGTACCGCAACCTTGTGATCGTGTGAGAGGGACGTGTCGCCCCTCCCTGGAGTTTTCCATATAATCACAGGTGGACGTAACTTAGTTCAAGGCAAGCGAGTACTTCATGAGCACCTGGCTTCACAACGTGTTCCTGGCCATCAAGACCGTCGGCCAGGGCATGTTCGTCACGCTGTGGTACTTCTTTCAGACGTACCGCCAGAAGCGACTCTTCAACTTCATTCGGCCGGAGCCCGAATACGGCGGTACGTTCACGAACTTCTTTGAGTATCCCGAACTGCCCGTGCCGGTGAAGCCGCGCTACCGCGGCTTCCATCGCTTCGACCTGACCACTTGTATCGGCTGCGACAAGTGTGCCCGAGCCTGCCCGGTCGACTGCATTTACATCGACAAGATCAAGAACCCAGTGGGCAAAGGCTTCCGGGTGAACGGTTTCAAGATCGACTACGCCAAGTGCATGTTCTGTGCGCTGTGTGTCGATCCCTGCCCAGTCGATTGCATCTTCATGGGGGCCACCTTCGATCAAAGCTGCTTTAGCCGCGATGGGCTGGTGGTTGATTTTGCCCGGCTGCCGCTGGAAGTGTCGTGGGGCAAGGCGACCTTGAACCCGACCTCGATCGCGGCCTCGAAGCTGGTCGCCGAGCCTGTCTGGACCAAGCCGCCCGACCCGCCGCCGCCGCCCAAGCCGGCCGCCAAACCCGTCGAAGAGAAAAAGCCCGAAGAGCCCAAGGCTGAAGAGAAGAAGCCCGAAGAAGCCAAGGCTGAAGAGAAGAAGCCCGAAGAAGCCAAGGCTGAAGAGAAGAAGCCGGACGAATCCAAACCGACCTGAGTGCCCGCGGGGCAGAGCGATGGCCAGCGACACCAGTAAAAAGTTCTTCACGCTGAAAGAGGCGAACGCCACGTTGCCCTTGGTGCGCGCCATCATCAACGACATCACTGAACTGGCAGGCGACCTGCGCGATCGCTATCAGCGGATCGTCAAGGTGCACGCCGAGCAGGGCAGCCTGTCCGACGTCTACCAGGAAGAGCTGCAGCAAGTGGTGGAGAACTTCGAACGCGACCAGGAACGCTTGCAGGATTTCGAACGCGAACTCGAAAAGCTTGGCGTTTACCTGAAAGACCGCCACCTGGGGCTTGTCGATTTCCCTTGCTGGCTCGACGATCACGAAGTCTATCTGTGCTGGCGGCAAGGTGAAGCTGACATCGGACACTGGCACGAGGTGGAGGCCGGTTTCGCCGGCCGAAAGAAGATCACCACTCCCAACTTCCCCGAGACGGATGGACCATGACCTACACGGCACTGCTCGGCTACCTGTTGCTGTTCACGCTGGTGGGCGTGGGCTTTATTCTGGTCCACTTGCTGGCGGGCAAGATCGTGCGGCCCGCCAAGCCGGATGCCGAGAAGCTGACGATCTACGAATGCGGCGAACCCACGATCGGCAGCGCCTGGGTTCAATTTGACGTACGCTACTACGTGGTCGCGCTGTTGTTTGTCATCTTTGACGTGGAAGTG
>JBFWSD010000487.1:0-5702 GCA_050248575.1 Gemmataceae bacterium | reverse complement strand
TTCCTTAAGTTCAACGTGCAGATTTGCCAAGGTAGTGGGGGACAACATCATCCGACTCTTCACCATCACCTTCATGTTCCTCGGTGCCGCCCTCAACCACCTCGGCGTGCCGTTCCTGCCGGCGATGGCCCTGTGCTTCGTGCTTGCCTTCACATGGGGCATGATCATGGCCCAGGCAGCCGTGAGCAGCGATGCGGTCGCTGCTCGGAAGATCCACACGTGGCTCCACGCCGAAGATTCGTAGCTAAGAAGATGGATGCCGAAGGAGTCGGTAGGTGCAAGAACGAGCCAAAACTAAACAACGCGTCATTGCCGGCACCGCAGACCTAAATTTGAGCCCCCAGTGCGTCATAATACATGAATGCGAGGGTATTAGTATTCTTCTCGGCGCCCCAAGCACCGTTTTTCAACCTTTTTTCAGAGCCTTGCGACGCGCACGTGTCAGGCGCTGGCGTAGCTTCTTGACGAGGTCTTCGCTGCGCCCCATCACGGCAGCCAAGGCACGATCCAGTCTCTCGACGTTGCGGGCGCAGGCCGCGGGATAACGCCGGAGCAACACCAGTTCGTGACAGCGATAGAGCCAGAACAAGCGCTGGTAGGCGAGGTCCCCGCTCATGTCATCGTCTCTTGTTGGTTCCTTGATGATCCAGTTGCGCAAGTGAACAGGGGCACTCGTGTGGCGCAGGCGACGGACCATTGGCCGCAGATCCAGGCCGCCACGTAGAAGATACCAGGGGATGCGGAGCAAGGCGGCTTCCTGGGAAGAAGCGCTTTCCTCGGACGCCAGTTCGAAGCGGGTTCGTAACGGCACGGGCAGGTCCCAGGTGAGGAGTTGCTCGAGTCCCCAGCGTCGATAGAAAGCCAGGCACTTCGCCGTGCAGCCCGTGCGGCGACCAGAGCCCGAAGGGGTGTCTCGACGTGGGAAAGCGCCGAATCGTGCCACGGCCTGCTGTTGTCCCCGTCGCAAGGACTCGAGCTCGCGAAGGAAGAGCGGCTCCATCACGAGCCAGCCGGCATAGGCTTCCTGGCGCTGTCGCAGCTGGATTTGCTCGCGCCGTTCGTCCGACATGGCTTTACTCACATCGCCCGCCTTGAAGCCACTCGCTTCCCGCAATACTGCGATGAGATCCGCAATGCGTGCCAGCACGTCGTCGCGCCTCCGATCCGGTAACCAGTCGCTGGAGAGGACCGGGGCCAGGCGCCGTACCATCACCTGTGCAGCTTCCTGTGGCGACTTAGGGATTCGCTCCAACTCATCAAGGATCTCGCCGATGGTCTGGATGGGGCGATCCTCGAGTTCCTGCGTGGAAGCCGCGGCCGGCAACTCGCCGCCAATCACGCGACGCAAGAAGAAGCCGTGGCTCCGCGTGCGTGCCAGAGTGCGTTCAAACTCTTCTTGCTCGGGCGTGAAGAAGTTCGGGATCTCCGCCTTGATGGCATCGATTACGTTCTCAACGAGTGCGTACAGTGGATCGAGGGTGAGAAAAGGATGCCCACTGTGACGGGCAGTAAAAGCCCGCCAGGTGTTATCCGGATCGGCAGCGCGGCTCTGCTGTGACAAGGTGAACCTCGTTGGCTGGGGAGGAACTCGGCCGGTATCTTCCCTGGAGTCGCCACCGCTTCGAAGTCACAATCCTCCCGCGATGGACGCCGAGTTCCTATCCACACGGGAAGCAGCGCGACGCCTGGGCATCACTGCCGCGACGCTCTACGACTGGCTTGGCCGGTCTGACCGCGGGCAATTTGTACTGCGCGGCCAACCCGTCTCCATCGACTATCTGCAAGGAGGACCGCGTGGGCAAGGCCGGATTCGGATACCGGTGCAAGAGATCGCACACCTGCTGGAACTGATGCGCGTACGCCCGCTCCAGGCCAGGCCAAGGCGCTTTGCAGCCCCTGTTCAAGTCTATCCGGGGATCGACGTCCCGCTCGGGCGTCCGCACTAGGGACGGTCCCACTGTGGAGGGTCCTCATGATCGCAGCAATACGTCGTCACCGAAGCAAGTTTCGCTTCACAATCTTCTCTTGGAGTCCCGCATGCCAAAACACAATCCGCCGAAGCGGCCTGGTAGCCCCACGTTTATTGCCGTGCGGGAGCCAGGCCACCGCGCTACCTGGTCGGGCCTGATTCAGTTTGCACTCGTGGCCGTGCCCGTCAAGGCCTACCCTGTCATCCGCGCTGACCGTGCATTTCATCTCAACCAGTTGCATGCCGGCTGCGGTCAACGCATCGGCTACGAAAAGCATTGCCCACGCCACGGCAAGCTCGACAGCTCCTCCATCACCAGCGGCTACGAATACGCCCCCGGTCACTACGTCGTCGTCGAGGAGGAGGAACTCGAACAGCTTCGCCCGGCGTGCGACAAGGCGATAGTGTTTCAGCAATTCCTCGGCGCCGATGAAGTCGATCCACGGCTCTTTGCAGGCCGTGCCTGGTATCTCATTCCCGATGGCACGGCCGCCCAGCGATCCTATGTCGTGCATTATCGCACCATGGCCCTGCGCCAGCGCTCGGCGCTAGCGCAGGGCGCGCTGCACGGTAGCAGGCGGCTTGTCCTGGTTCGGCCGGCGACGTCCCTGCTGGTCATGTATGATTTGCATTTTCCTGAGGCAGTACGTGCCGAGCCTCCGCACGCCGCCAACCTGGGAGAGCATTCCGTCAGTGACGAGGAGCAACGCCTGGCGAGCTTGCTCGTCGATGCGGTCAGTGATCCCGTCGATTGGTCGCGCTACCGCGACGAAACGGTCCGTGAACTGAAAACGCTCATCGAAGCCAAGATCGCCGGCCGGGCACTGGCGGCGCCGGCCGATGATCCCATCGCCGTATTGCCCTTGCTGGACGCGCTGCGGCAAAGCGTCGCTGCCCTGCCGACGGAACCCAAGACAACCAAACCCAAGACCAAAGGAGGAAAACCACGTGATGAATGCGCCGTTCCGGCCAATGCTGGCCACGCCCGCCGAGCCCTTTGACTCGGCCGAGTACTGTTTCGAGGTCAAATGGGATGGCGTTCGCGCCTTGGCCGCCGTGGACAATGACGGATACCAGCTCTGGGGCCGGGAGCTTGCCGACTACCGCCACCGCTATCCTGAATTGGATTGGTTGCGTTGCTTCCCGCCCGGAACCGTCGTCGATGGCGAGATTGTCGTCCTGCGTGACGGCCGCTGCGACTTCTCGGCACTCTTGCAGCGGCATCAACTCGGCGACCCGCTGAAGATCCGTTTGGCTAGCCGACATAGTCCCGTCCACTACGTGATGTTCGATGCACTGTGCTTTCAAGGTCGGTGGCTTTGCAAGGAGCCGTACTACCGACGCCGACAAGCACTCGTCGATCTCTTTCAGGGCCTCGAGGAGCCCGGCGCCAGGTTCTCTGAAGCCATCAACGTCACGGGCTGTGACTTCTTCGAGCGAATGGTGGAGCGCGGCCACGAAGGCATCGTCGCCAAGCACCATGCCAGCCACTACCTGCCCGGCCGGCGCTCGTCGACCTGGCGAAAAATCAAGCCCCGGCTGGACATCCCTTGCGTCATCATCGGCTACACGCCTTCCCGCGCTGCCTTTGCCAGCCTGTTCGTCGCCACGCTTCAGGAGGGCACGCTGCGCTACGTGGGTGAACTCACCTGCGGGTTCACGGCCCGCGACTGTAAGGCCCTGACTCCACAACTCGCCGCACGGATTCGCCGTCGTCCGGCTGTTCCTTGCCCACACCGGGGCATCTGGATCGAACCAGACATTTGCTGCCTCGTGCGCTTCCAGCAATGGACGCCCGCCGGACGCTTGCGCGGGGCTTCGTTTGTCCGGCTGATTGACGCCACGCCGCCATTCGGCACTGCGCCGCAACGGAACTGAGTTAAAGATCTGCCCAGCGTGCCTCCGCGCGGTGCGGGGGCGGTTTTGTTTCCCAACAAGACCGTCCCCGGGTGGGGACGGTCCCTGCCCAGAATGGAGGATTCCATGACAGCCACTTCCTGCCGAACTGGCAATAAGTGCCAGACAGCATTCCTGATGATCTTGCCCTCGATCGAGGCCACGGCCGAACGGCATTTCCGCTTCCTCAGAGATGCCAGCACCCGGGCCGATGCGGTCGCCGATGTTGTGGCCGTGTGCTGGTCCTGGTTCGCACGCCTGTGGAGCAAGGGCCGCGATGCCAGGCGTTTTCCCGCCTCGCTCGCCTACATGGCGGTCCGACACGTCAAATGCGGCCGCCGGGTGAGTGGCTCCGAAAGCACGAAGGATGTGCTGTCGTATGTTGCCCGCCGTCGCCGCGGCTTCCAGCTCGAACGACTCGAGCAACATGGCAACTATGATGATCCGGTTTGGCAGGAGGCCTTGCGGGACAACACCCGCTCGCCCGTGCCCGAGCAGGCCTCCTTCCGGATCGATTTCCCTTCCTGGCTGAAGAGCCTCGCCCAGCGCCAGCGGCGTATCGTACGCAGCATGGTGAAAGGCGAGGGAACTTTGGCGCTCGCCCGCCGCTTCGGGCTCAGCCCCGGTCGCGTCTCCCAGCTTCGCCGCGAATTCCTGGTGAACTGGCGACGCTTCCACGGCGAGACTCTCACCTCAACTCTGCTTCACGCCGCTTGAAAACGCCGACTGCCTGTGGCAGCGGCGTTCCCGGTTCCTGGTTCCGTTCTCACCTCATCCAAGGAGAATCCAGATGTTCCAGTTGTTTCGCGTCCTCGGTGCGCGCCTGAAAGCCCTCTTCGTGGCCAATGTCGCTCTCGACTTCGAAAGCGATTTTGCCGCCGCAAACGCCGAGCGCAAAGCCGAGTTGCTGCGCCAAGCGGCCGACTACGAGCGCGACGGCTTCCCCGAAGTCGCCACTGAGTTGCGGCAACGGGCTGCCGAAATCGACCTCCGTAAGCCGCTGGCCAGCGTTTTGCCCTCCCTCGAACACTGGCGGCAGCATGATGCCGTGGCGGAGCGAGGTCAGCTGGGCGCTCCGACGCGGCAACCTTCGTTACCACTGGAAAACCGGACGCGCCTTCCCAAGAAACGCAAGTAGTTGGCCCCGTAGCAGCCGCCGTCAGGCCGCGTGCCCGGCGGCGCTGCTCGCTTCAGGAGGTCCCGCAGTGCTGATTGACCAATTCCACATCGATATCCTGGTACCGCGCGACATGCCGCCACGCCCGACCCGGGCAATCACCAAGACCCTGAACAGCAAGGCATTTCGTCAACGACTTTCTTCAAATATCCGGGCGGCCGTACGTCAATTCCCATCGCTTGAGCGGGCGAACTTTCGCCTCTCACGCTGAAGACAGCCTGCTGCTCCTCGGCGGGGGCCCGGTCTACCCAGACCGGGCCTGCCCGTCCTACCCGAACTTAGCTATTAGCAAACGAAACCGAGGGAGCTTGCGGCAGGCGACCTTCCGCCTGTCGCGCTGACTGGTTCGTTGACATCCACCCACTTGTAGCAGTCATTGCAGCGCCTGGCCGAGAGGCCGGCGCTGCAGTGACTGCGGCCTACAGCATCGGGGCGAGATCGGGGCGCTGCTACCACACAAGAACTCAAGTTAGCTATCAGACCACAGATCGGAGGAGGCTCACTTGGCCGCTCGGCAAAAACTCAACCAAGCGTACTTCACGGGCAACGTGCTCGTCGCCGGCTTGGTCGGCTACGCCACCCACTCATGGGCGATCTTCTGGATTGCCCTCCTGGTACTTGTCGCCCTCAACTTCCATTCCGGCGAGATCCGACCAGGTC
>JBFWSD010000486.1:0-5703 GCA_050248575.1 Gemmataceae bacterium | reverse complement strand
GATCCCATCCTGGGTCTGCCCAAGGTGACGTATCCCACCGGGCAATCCTCCCGCGGCTACGAGGATAGCCAGGACATCGTCACCATTCCCGCTGACATGAACGGACTGATCATCGACACCTACTACGCCACGTTCCCCGGCGAGCAGACGCGCATCGTGCTGGAAGCGGGCAGCAGCGGCCTCTATTCCAGCTACGGCATGAACAACCGCGCCAATGTCTTCGGCGGCGGCGACGAAAACAAGGTCCTGCTCATCGAATACCGCAAGACGACCGCCAACCTGGTCGGGCCGAGCGGCAACGATTCCTGGAACGCCATGGTGGCCGAGCGGCACTACTCCGGGCTGGCCAATGTCCTGCTGGTGGACGGCAGCGTGCAGACTTACCGGGTTGCCGACATCGACCCCACCAAGAAGCCCAACTACATTCAGTACTGGCTGCCCTTCGTCGACAACTGAGCCAAGCCTGTGTCAATAGAGGAGAGCACCATGCGCAAGCTCATCAACGATCGGCCCGGGACGGTGGTCGTGGTGGTGGTGCTCGTCATGGTGGCCGCCACGTTTCCGTACTGGTGGCCGACCCTGGCGTCGGCGCCGAGCGGCCCCACCGGGCCACAAGCATTCTTCTACGATCTGAACACGCGCGAGCTATTCGTGGCCGACGCGGTGCCCGGCCCCATCGAAACTGCCTCCGGGCCGTTCGAAGGCGGCCCGGCCGGCGTGCGGGCTCACGTCTTTGCCTGTGGCCGGTGCGTGGACAAGGACCTGCGCTTCATCGCCTGGCTTTCCAAGCCCGACAAGGACGGCGAGGGGGAGGAGGCCCTGCTCGTCAAACGCCCCGAAGATGCCGAGTGGGTGCCCGTGAGCAGCCCGGCGGGAGCACGTCTCGTCAACGAGGCCACACAGCGCTGCGACAGGGTGCAGGCCAACTACTGCCACCCCGAGCATGGCGCCCCTTAGCCCCGGAGGTGCGTCCAGCGCAGCGCGGACGCACCGCACACTCCCATGATCGCCATTCTCAGCGACATTCACGCCAACCTGGAAGCGCTGGAGGCCGTGCTGGACGATGCCCGCCGGCACGGGGCGGAGAAGATCTATTGTCTGGGCGACATTGTCGGCTACGGACCGGATCCGCTGCCCTGCATCGACCTGGCGATGAAGTTTCACGTCAACCTGCTGGGCAACCACGACGAGTGGGTCATGTGCGATCCAGTCGCGGTTTCTCCGAGCGTTGAACGTGCCATCGCCTGGACGGGTTCACTGTTCGCAAACCCCGATGGGGATCGGGAACGGAGCGAGCGCCGCTGGAATTTCCTTGCCAGCCTGCCGCGCACCCATCGAGAGGATCTCTTCCTGTACGTGCATGGCTCGGCCCGCAATCCCCTGAATGAATACATCTTTCCTGAAGACATTCACAACCAGGGCAAGATGGAGCGGGTCTTCGCTCTGATCGAGCTCTATTGTTTCCAGGGCCACACGCACGTGCCGGGCATCTTCACCGAAGACCTGCAGTTCATCAGTCCAGACCAGGTCGATTGCCTGTACCGGCTGGAGGGCCGCAAGACCATGTGCAACGTGGGTTCGGTCGGGCAGCCCCGCGACGGCGACTGGCGGGCCTGCTACGTGTTCCTGCACGGCGATGTGATCCGTTTTCGCCGCGTCGAGTACGACATCGACACGACGGTGCGCAAGATCCGCGGCAACGACGACCTGGACGATTTTCTGGGTGATCGGCTGTCCGAGGGCCGATGAAGTTCGAGCCGCCAATGATCGCCATCCTCAGCGACATTCACGCCAACCTGGAAGCACTGGAAGCCGTGCTGGACGATGCCCGCCGGCACGGGGCAGAGAAAATCTATTGCCTGGGTGATATTGTCGGTTACGGCCCGGATCCGCTGGCATGTATCGACCTGGCGATGACGTTTGACGTCAACCTGGTGGGCAACCACGACTGGGCCGTGATGTTCGATCCCGAAGGCTTTGGCGTGACGGCAGAAAAAGCCATCTTTTACACACGCAGTCAGCTGGAGAAGGCTGATGAGTTCAACGGCGCCCAGCGCGAGCGGCGCTGGCGTTTCTTGCTAGACTTGCCACGCAAGCATTGCGACGGGCTGTTCCTGTACGTGCATGGATCGGCCCGCAATCAACTCAATGAGTACGTCTGTCCCGAGGACATCCACAACAAGAAAAAAATGGAGGCGCTCTTCGGCCTGATTGACCTGTACTGCTTCCAGGGCCACACGCACGTGCCTTGCATCATCACCGCAGACTTGCAATGCAAGACGCCAGGCGAGGTCGACGGTCTCTACCGGCTGGAGGGCCGCAAGACCATATGCAACGTGGGTTCGGTCGGGCAGCCCCGCGACGGCGACTGGCGGGCCTGCTACGTGCTCTTGCACGGCGACATCGTTCGCTTTCGCCGCGTGGAGTACGACATCGACAAGACCGTGAAAAAGATCTTTGCCATCGAAGAACTGGAAAACTTCTGCGCTACGCGGCTCCGCAAGGGCTCCTGACATCATGTGAACGATCCGCGGCAACGACGAGTGAGAAGCACGCCCAGGTATGATTGATCTTCGTAGCGACTTTTCCAGCGTCAAGAGCGAGAGAGAGGATCGCCTTGCCGCCAAGGCGCAGCGATCACTTCGCTGATAGTCGGCCAGCCAGATGATTGCTCCGCTGCCCGGGGCAGTTTATAATATTCCTACCCGGGCTATCTTCAGTTCAAGAGCGTACGACTCCCATGCCTATCCGCTTTCGCTGTGCTTACTGCAACCAGCTCATGGGAATCTCCCGGCGCAAAGCGGGAACGGTGGTGCGCTGCCCGAACTGTTCGGGGCAGGTGGTCGTGCCGGCCAACGAAGATTCGGGCGAGGGAGAGGTCCCCCAGCAAGCTCCGGCCCCGGCGCCTGCGCCGGCGGCGGTCGGCGGAGGCAAGGTCTTCGAGCGTAACGACTTCGAGGAACAGTTGCAGCAGATGACCGCAGGGGCCGGCGCGCCTCCTGCCGACGATGCCGACGATGCCGATGCTTTCCTGGTGCCCGCCCCGATGGGGCCGCCTCCGGTGCGGGGAATGGTGCTGTCCACATCGATGGTCACCTTGCTGAGCGTGGCCATCGTGGTGATCATTGCCCTGGCCTTCGTGGCGGGCTTGCTGATCGGCCGCTTCGGGCTGGCGCGGTAAGCGGAGCTCTCGCATGTCTGCCCGCTGCTTGTTCGCCGACTTCTTGCATACCGTGGAAGCAGAACAGCGCACGCGGATCGCGGGGCCCACAGACAGACAAACCTGACACGTACTTTTCCCCGGCCCGGCGTAGCATTATGGGAAATCAGCCCGCTGCGCCGCGACGGGAGGTGTCGAATGAACTGTCAACCAATGTCGCTCCGCGTCACAACCAGATGCCAAGGTCGTTTGGCCACCGTGACTTGAGGCGTTTGTTTGCGAACTTTTTGCCTTTCGGGGCCGGTGTTCTGGCGCAAAGCAAAATCCTGCAATGGCTAAGAGCAGACAGAAATAGGCCTCCATTGCGCAAGCGAACGTGCAGCGCCTGCGTTTGGTCATGGAAGTGCCATCGCGACGCAGCTCATTTAAGAAAGAGTTGCTGCCCGGGCTTGTAGAAGAGCCGGGTCCCTTGGGGGCGCAGTATCGAGGGGGAAGTTCACAGTTTGCCCACTTGCACACATGGAAATCGACGATTTTCGCCCTAACTCGTCAAACTGCAAATGCCTGGAGCGATCGCGCAACTGTCGTCGGTGTGCAAGCGAAGGTGTGCAAGCAGCGGGATGACTGCCACACCAAAATCCGGGCCGAAGGGAAAAAGGTGAACGAGAAAGCGCGGACCTTTCGGATGTGCCAAACCGTGAAGCGTTTGGTGGTGGCAGAAGTCTGCCAGGTTGAGTGCTCCTGGCTGGTAATCGGTTGCGGCATGACGACGAGGGCAAGTTCGCCCCGGGCCATTACTGCCAAGAAAAAAGCATACTATCATGGGTAGGCTGGATCGAGCGGATTCCCCGCGCCAGGTGAACGCATGTCTCGCGACGACCACGTTTCCGAAGCCGACATGGCCGCCTTCAGCCTGGGCGATCTGCCCGACGACTCCATGGTGCAGATTGCCCAGCACCTGGAGGACTGCAACTTCTGCGAAGCCCGCGCGCGCCGGTTCGACGGGCTGGTCGATCCCTTCATGACCGGTTTCCGGCAAACGGAACCAGCGGCAGCGAAAACAGCACCGCTCCAGTTGAAACCGCGCGGCGGCGAACCCGAGGCAGAGACTCCCGAACTGCCGGGCTACGAGATCCTGGAGGAGTTAGGCCGCGGCGGCATGGGCGTGGTTTACAAGGCCAAGCAGCACAGCCTCGGGCGGATCGTGGCCCTCAAGCGGATCGCGGGCGAGGTGGACAATAACCTGGTCCGCTTCTGCCGCGAGGGGGAAGCGGCGTCCAAGTTGCAACATGCCAACCTGGTGCAGGTCTACGAGATCGGCTGGCACGACGGGCTGCCCTACCTGGCCATGGAATATGTCGGCGGCGGCAACCTGAAGACGTTGCTCGCCGACGGCCTGCTCGAGCCGCGCCGTGCAGCCGCAATCATCGCCACGGTGTCCTCGGCCCTGCAGCTCGTACACGAACAGCGCATTATTCATCGCGACCTGAAACCGTCGAACATCCTCCTCACCAAGGGCGGCGTGCCCAAGATCAGCGACTTCGGGCTCGCCAAGTCGCTCGACAGCGACGTCAAGCTCACGCAGCAGGGGATGATGGTCGGCACACCTTGCTACATGTCCCCCGAGCAAGTGCGCGAGGGGGGCGAGGTCGGTGTGGCCAGCGATATCCACGGCCTGGGGGTCCTCCTTTACGAGATGATCAGTGGGCGGGTCCCCTTCGAAGGGCCAACCTCCGTGGAGACGCTGCAGTTGATTCTGTCCCAGGAACCGGTGCCGCCACGGCTATTGCAGCCCGGCTTGCCGCGCGAGCTGGAGACGATCTGCTTGAAGTGTCTGCACAAGGAGCCCGGGCGGCGCTACGCGACTGCGGCGGCGCTGGCCGACGATCTGCTCAGTTTCTTGCAGGATCGGCCCATCCAGGCGCGGCCCGTCTCGCGCTTCGGGCGTGCCCGCCGATGGCTGGAACGTGAGCCGAGAGTGGCCCTGCTGATCGCCATGATCGTGCTGGTCACGGCCGCCTGCTTGGCGGGCGTGATCTGGAAGTGGCAGGAAGCCGAGGCCGCAGCCCGCCAGGCACGCGCTGACCATGACGCCGCGATCCGCGCGCGGATGTTGAAGGAAGAAGCAGACGCCCAGATGCTGGCGGCCCGCGACCTGACGCGGGCCAGCCTCTTCGCGCGGCTGGGAGAATGGCAGCAGGCCAGTCTTGACTACGAGCGCGCCTTGCAAAAGCCGTCTTCGCTCGAGCCGCAAGTCGGTTTCCAGGCTGTCTGTGCGGCCCTGCTCGCCGGTCGCAACGAGCAGGCGGAAACCATGCAGACCAGGCTTCACGACTTGCAGGCAACCACTGGCAAGAGCGATGCAACGTGCCTGGCCTTGCGTGCAATCGCCCTGCGTCCGGCGGGACGAATCAAGGAACTGCGTGCCCTGTCTGATCAGCTGGCCAATCAGGAGCTTTCAGCCGCCCTGCTCCCCTTGCATGCGCGGGCCCTGGCCCAGCTGCGGCTTGGCAACCACGAGGATTCCATCCGGCTGGCCGAAC
>JBFWSD010000485.1:0-5723 GCA_050248575.1 Gemmataceae bacterium | reverse complement strand
CCCGTGACGGTGATGTCGAGCTCGTTCCAGTCGTCGTCCTTGAACTTCTTGAGGTTGCGTTCCTTGCGACGAGTATAGTCGCGAACCTGCAGCTGCGGGCCGCGGACATAGACGCCGCTATCAGCCTTGAGGGCCGCCCGGAACTCGAGCTTCAGCTGGAAGTTGCCGTCGAACTGCTTGACGGTCCACAGGTCCTTGATGCCTTTGCCCTCGTTGGCCACGATCACGCCGCCGACCACTTGAAAGCGCTTGTCGGAGGTTTCGGTCTTGCCGTCGAGGATCTCGGCCTTGCCGCCCTTGCCATATTGCCAGCCGCTCAGGTCCTTGCCATTGAAGAGAGACACAAAGCCGTCTTCCTGGGCCTGCGTGGGCATGGTGAGGCCGTAAAACACGGCCACGATGGCCGCCAGGCCGCACATTCTGCTCAGAAACAGTCTCATGGGAACCTCCAGGTGGGTGTCGGACAGGGCCGACGTAATAGGGGGGATTCGGACTGTCCAGATCATCGCAGACGGCCTGGCAAAGTCAAGAAGCTGGCAAAGCTGGCGCCCGGGGCGTTCGGTTCATCTAGGAAGGAAACTGCCCGCTGTTATAATCGCCCTGTTGGGCTCCAATCCTGGCATGGATGCGAAAGGACATGGGCCATGCGAATTTGTATCTTCGAAGACCACGCCGCGAGTGGTCTCGATCCTCTCGTGCTGACCCGGCCCGTGTTCGAACTGCTGTGCGGGCAGACTTCCCTGGCCGCCAAGCATCAGCGTTACTTCTCCCCGTGTGAAGTGGGCGTGCTGATCCGGCCCTACCTGGTCGAAACCTATCAGAGCAAGCATCCGCGTTTGTGGGTCAATGACCTGAGCTGGCTGCGCAGCGGCGAAACCGTGCTGGTGAATGGCCGCTGGCTACCCCCCGCGGGCAAGCCGATCGATGCTACGTCCCCGTGTGTCGGCCTGGTTGATGGTGAAGTGGCCTACGCGGTCGTCTCCGCCGGGCGGCTCACCTATTGCTCGACCAACACGCTCGACGATTGCCTGGAGACCTGGAGGCAGACCCTGCCCCCGCGCAAAGCTGGCGGCAGCCTCGTCCATCATCCCTGGGACCTGGTCGAGCGCAATCCGGAACAGATTGGCATCGACTTCGGACACGTGCCCGCCGGCGCCGTGAATGCAACTGATGCGTCGTCCCTCGCCGTGGTCGGGCCGCGCGCGAAGTTGTTCATCGATCCCACGGCGCAGATCGAGCCGATGGTGCTGTTCGACACCACGCGCGGGCCGATCATCGTCGAGAGCGAGGCCATGGTAGCTGCCTTTAGCCGCGTGGAAGGACCGTGCGTGATCGGCCCGGGCACGCAAGTGCTCGGGGCCAAGATCCGGGCCGGCACCACGCTTGGCCCGCAATGTCGGGTCGGCGGCGAGATCGAGGCCAGCATCATCCACGGCTTTTCCAACAAGTATCACGAAGGCTTCCTCGGCCACAGCTACCTGGGCGAATGGGTCAACCTGGCCGCGGGCACGCACAACAGCGACCTGCGCAACGACTACGGCAAGGTCACGGTGCGCATCAACGGCCTGCCCATCGACACCGGCCTCAAGAAGGTGGGCTGCTTCCTGGGCGATCACACCAAGACCGGCCTGGGCACGCTGCTCAACACGGGCACGTCGGTCGGCATGTTCTGCAACTTGCTGCCAAGCGGGCGGTACTTGCCCCGTTATTTGCCCTCGTTCACGAGCTGGTGGAACGGCGAACCGCGTGAGAATACCGATCTGGTCAGGCTGTTGCAGACGGCCCGCACGGTCATGGAGCGGCGCGACCGCACCTGTACCGTTCACGATGCCGACCTGTTCCGCCATCTGCTCGATCAGAGCGAAGACGAGCGCCGCCGCTTCCAGCGCGAATCGGAACAGCGTCAGCTTCGCCGCAGCGCGTGAGTCACTATACTGTCGGTGTGGAATCGATCCCCTATCTGCTGCGACTCTCCGCCGCGCTCACCGAAGGGCTCACGCGCCTGCCAGAGGACCATCGGACCCTGCACGCGGATTATCTCCGCGCCCAGCAGAACCCGGACGGCGGCTTTTCGGGCCGCGAAGGGGGCTCCGACCTCTACTACACCGGCTTTGGCCTGCGCGGGCTGGCCGTGCTCGACGCTCTCACCACCGACATCGCCACGAAAGCCGCTGGCTTCCTGCGCGGCAGCCTGCTGAAAGAAGCGGGCGTCGTCGACTTCTTCTCGCTTCTCTTCTCGTGCGCCCTGGTGGAGCTGGCCGCCGGGCCAAACATCCTCGCCGAAGCGCCTGCCGACTGGCAGGAACGAGTGCTGGCCCTGTTCGAATCGTTTCGTGCGAAGGACGGGGGCTACGCCAAGACGCCGGGCGGCCCGTCGGGCAGCACCTATCACACCTTCCTGGTCGCGCTCTGCTACGAGCTTCTCGACCGGCCCATGCCTCGTCCCGCGGAAGTATTGGGCTATCTCGCCTCGCGGCGGCGCGAAGACGGGGGTTACGTGGAGATTGCTCCCATGAAACGCGGCGGCTCCAATCCGACGGCCGCGGCCATCGGCCTGTTGCGCATGCTCGAACGCGACGGGCTCACCACCATTTCTCCTGATCTGAAGGAAGAGACGGCCGAATTCCTGGCGAGTCTTGCCTCGCCCGAAGGCAGCTTTCAGGCCAACGCCCGGGCCCCGCTCGGCGATCTGCTTTCCACCTTCACCTCGACCTGGACCTTGATCGAGCTCGATGCACGCGACCGCATCGATGCCGAGGATGTGCTCGAGTACGCTCATTCGCTCGAGTTGCCCACGGGCGGTTTCCGCGGCGGACTCTGGGACGATCGCACCGACGTCGAATACACTTTCTATGGACTGGGTACGCTGGCACTCTTGTCGTGAGGTATGCCTCACGAGCCCTGCCTCATCTCGTCCCTGCGCGGGGCGGATCGCAGCGAACAATGTCACTCGTTGTCGAACAGCTCGGAAAAGACTATCCCACGCGCAGCGGGCCGCTCTCGGTGCTGCGCGAGTTGAGCTTCAACCTTGAAGCGGGCGAGGCCCTCTCGGTCATGGGACCGTCGGGCTCGGGCAAGAGCACCCTGCTCCACATCCTCGGCACGCTCGACACCCCCACCACGGGCAAGGTGACCATCAAGGGAACCGACCCGTTCACACTCGACGAGCAGAAGCTGGCCGACTTCCGTAACCGCCACATCGGCTTCGTCTTTCAGGAACATTACCTGCTGCCCCAGTGCAGCGTGCTGGAGAACGTGCTGATTCCCACGCTGGTGGGCGGTTCGAGCCCGCCAGAGGCCGAGAAGTGGGCCCGCCAGTTGCTGGAACGCGTTGAGTTATCGCATCGTCTCGAGCATCGGCCCGCGGAGCTTTCGGGCGGCGAGCGCCAGCGCGTGGCCGTGGCCCGAGCGCTCATTCATCATCCCGTGCTGCTCTTGGCGGACGAACCCACGGGCAACCTCGATCGCCGCACGGCCCAGGGAGTCGGCAAGCTCCTCCTCGACCTGCACCAGCAAGAACGCACTGTGCTGGTGGTGGTGACCCACAGCCTGGAACTGGCCAAGCAGTTCGGCCGCCGCATGGAAATGGTCGACGGCAAGCTGGAAGCGGCACAAGAGTAACTACCTTCGTGTCTCCAAACCCATGACGAAGACCCGGCTACTGCTCGAGAATCTAAGGTTTCACTGGCGGGGCAACCTGGCCGTGTTGCTCGGCGTGGCCGTTGGCACGGCCGTGCTCACAGGAGCCCTGCTGGTGGCCGATTCGTTGAAGGGCAGCCTGCGTGCCCTCACCCTGAAGCAACTGGGCTGGGTCGAGGATGCCCTGATCTCGGGCCGCTTCGTGCGCGAAAAGCTGGCCAGCGAGATTGATGCCGAGCATGTCGCGCCCGTATTGTTGCTGCAGGGCTCTGCGCGTGCCGTGCCGAAGGCGGGCTCGAACGGACCGGCCCGCCGCGCGGGCAACGTCGTCATACTCGGTGTCAACGAGGCCTTCTGGTACAAGACGCAAGTGCCCATGGAGCCCTTGTTCTGGAATCGGCTGCGCAAGGCGACGGCGGCCCTGGCCGGGCCCAATGTGGCCCTCGGTGCCCTGCTCTTGCCCGAGCCGGAGAACACCAACGAACGCGTCGTGCTCAACAAAGGGCTCGCGGACGACCTGCGCGTCAATGTGGGCGACCAGGTCGCGCTCTTCGTGCAGAAGGCAGCGCAAGTCCCGCGCGAAACCCTGCTGGGCCAGCGCGAGGAGGTGGTTGACGAGGTCCTCCTCGAAGTCAGCGACATCGTGCCCGACGACAGCCTGGGGGGTTCCTTCAATCTCAATCCAAGGCCAGGCGTGCCGCGCAATGCCTTCGTGCCCTTGCACACGCTGCAAGAGAAGCTGGGCGTCGGCCCGCGCGTGAACGCTCTGCTGGTCACCGGGGCGAAGGGCAACCTCAACAACGCGCTGGCCAACCACCTTACTCTCGACGACTGGGGCCTCACCGTCTTCGATCCGGAAGCGCGCACCGCTTCGCTCTTCGACAAACTCGACCGCGATCATGATGGCACGCTGGTCTCCCGCGAATGGCGTCGCCGCATGGCCAGTGCCGTGGTCGCCCAGATCGACAAGGACAAGAACGGCGAGCTGACCCGCGCTGAAGTGCTCGACTACTATCGCACCGCCCATCCGTACCTGGCGGTCGAGAGCAAGCAGATGATCCTGGAACCGGCCCAGGCCCGGGCAACCCTGGAAGCGGCCAAGGAGGGCAACCTCCGCGCCGCCCCCACCATGGTCTACCTGGCCAACTCCATCGCGGCCGCCGACAATCCGGAGACCGCGATTCCTTACTCGGTCGTGGCCGCTCTCGATCCGATGCAGAAAGCCCCCCTCGGGCCATTCGCGCCCGCCGGCGTCGACAGCCTCAAGGACGACGAGATCGTGCTCGTCGACTGGGATGAATCGCCGCTGAAGCCGAAGCCGGGCGACCGCATCGCGATCAAGTACTTTCTGCCCGAGCACAGCGGCAAGCTCCAGGAAAAGACCGAGACGTTCACGTTCAAGGGCTTCATCCCACTCGAAGGAGTGGCCCTCGATCCGGACCTGACGCCCGAGTTTCCGGGCATCACCGACAAGCTGGGCATTGCGGACTGGGATCCGCCCTTCCCCTTCGACCCGAGGCGCGTCAAGAAGCGCGATGAGGATTACTGGGACAAGTATCGAACCACACCCAAGGCCTTCGTGACCCTGAAGACCGGGCAACGCCTGTGGGGCAGCCGCTTCGGCGATACGACCACCATTCGATTGGCTTCGACGATCGGCGACCTGGCCAAGGAAAAAGAGGCTTTTCAGCCAAAGCTGCTTGGCAAGCTCAGCCCGTCGGCGGGCGGGCTGGTCTTCGAACCGATCCGGGCTCGGGCACTAGCCGCCAGCGAGCGCGGCACCGATTTCAGCGTTCTCTTCCTCGGCTTCAGTTTCTTCCTCATCTTGGCGGCCCTCTTACTCGTCGGACTCCTGTTCCGGCTGAATCTCGACCGGCGTTCGGACGAGATTGGCTTGCTGCTGGCGACTGGGTTCACGCGCCAATCGGTCCGCAACCTGCTCCTGCTCGAAGGCGGGCTGCTCGCGGCCCTGGGCGCGGTGGTGGGCAGCGTGGCCGCGATTGGTTACGCCTGGCTGGTTGTCGAGCTGTATGCAGCCATCTGGCCCACGACGCAGGGCTTCAACTTCCTGCACCTGTATGCTT
>JBFWSD010000484.1:0-5733 GCA_050248575.1 Gemmataceae bacterium | reverse complement strand
CCTGGGACACCACGCCGAAACTTCTCGACGGCGATGTGCAATATCACGTCGATTGCGGGAAGAGCTTGCCGTTCATTTACGCGAACCCTGACAAGCCGTGCGTCAAGGATTCGACCCTCTGGCCCAAGGCTCTGCGTGACAAGCAGTATGACGTCATTTCGGTTCAGCCCCACTATGGTTCGGCCTTGAAGCAGGATGTCGAGACCCTATCAGCCTGGATGAAGTTGCAGCCAAAAGCCGTCTTCGTCATTCACTCCGGCTGGCCCAGACATGCTCAGTTTGCCGACGAGTTCGAAGGCTACGCGGCGCCCGTGTCGATGGTGCACAGCCCGGGCTACATGCGCGCGCTGATCGCCGAACTCCGGCGTGCTCATCCGGAGCAAGAGATCCGGCAGACCCTGGCGCAGAATCTCCTGGCGAAAGTTGCCGAGGACATTACCGCCAAGCAGGCGCCGTTCAAGAACCTGGCGGAACTGTATCGCGACGAGATTCACATGACGACGGATCAGGGCAGGTATCTCATGCACAACGCCATGCGCCACGCGCTCGGCCAGCCGCCCTCGGCCAAAGGGTTTGACAAGGTCAAGCCCGAGGTCCGCAAGTACCTGGATGGCGTGCTGGCGCTCCTGGTGACGGCGCCGGCGGACAAGGTCCTGCTGGGCAAGATCTTGTCGATGGACGGTTCGGTGGATCGCGCCGGGCTGATCGCCAAGCTTGCCGACAAGGAACTGCAGAGCAAGATGACCGCCTTCCTTCCGGAGATCGAACGAGTGATCAAGGCGCGGCTCAGCACCCTGGCCCTGGAGGCCGAGATCGAAAAAGTGGGCGGCAAGCTCATTTGCACGCCGAGCGGCCCGCAGTGGCTGTATCTGGCCACCGGCGATGCGGGAATGGAGATCTTCGACATCCCGACTGCGATCGATCTTTACAACGGCAACAACCCCCTGAAGGGCAAAGGGGGACGCAATGAACAGGTGACCGACGACTGGCTGCAGCGACTTGCGAGCGTCCACACACTCCGGAAACTCGACCTGGCCAACTGTGCCATTCAAGGTGATGGCTTGCGGCACATCGGCGCGTTGCCTGCCCTGCGGGAACTCAACCTGACCTTGACGCCAATCAAGGATGACGGCTTGAAGCACCTTGCCGGTCTGGCCGAGTTGCGTGCTCTGGGGCTCGCCTCGACGCAATGTAACGGCACCGGGTTCCAGTACCTGAAAGGGCTGAAAAAACTGGACAACGTGAACTTCCATTTCACGCCTCTCGACGACGAAGGCCTGCGCGCGATTGCCCAGGTTCCCATTGCGGGACGGCTGTGGTTTGCCCACACCCACTTCACCGACGAGGGGACTGCCGTTCTGAAGAACTTGACGCAACTGAAACGCTGCGGCATTGGCAGCAAGGTGAAGGGCAGTACGGGCGAAGCGGTTGCTGCGCTCGCGAAACTGCCCCTCGAAGAGCTCGCCTTGCTCGACAACCAGGCGTCGCCGGCTGGCCTGGCCCACGCCACGAAAATAGCCACGCTCCGCCGCCTCGACGTTTCATACGCTCCAACCGTGAAGGATGAATCGATGCAGCTGGTGGCACAGATGCCAGCGCTGGAGGAATTCAAGCTCGGCAGCGCCCAGGTGACCGACGACGGTCTTCAGCTCCTGGCGGCCTCCAAATCGCTCAAGAAGCTTTCGTTCAACGGCCTGAAGAAAATCACGCCCATGGGGATCGAAAGGCTGCGCAAGGCCCAGCCTGAATGGATCATTGAAGTCAAGTAAGCCTTCAGCGGCGAACGTCCAGTGGCCGCCAGGCGATGCGGCCATCGTCCTCAACAAGGTCGCAACGGACCTGGGTCGGGCTCACTGTGCCGCGCGGACTTACCACGTAGATGGCGCTGGCAGAACCCGAGAAGTTGGCGAAGGCAATGGCCTTGCCGTCGGGCGACCAGGTGGCGAACGTGTTTCTGCCCGGGAGATCGGCGAGCCGGCGCTGCTGCTTGCCCTCAGGATCCACGGCATAGAGAGCAAGCCCTCCCTGGTATGGGCCGGAATAGACGATCGACTGGCCGTCGGGAGACCAGGCGGGATAGACCGAGCCGATGACGATGCCCTCGTGGTTCAGTTCGCGCTGATTGCTGCCGTCTGCATTCATCACGTAGAGTCGAAACCCGCCCACGCTGCGATTGGAGGCAACGGCGATCCGTGTTCCGTCCGGCGACCAGGCGGGGTCGGCCGAGAAGGCGCCGTCGTTCGAGAGGTTCTTCAGATTGTTGCGGTTCACGTCCATCACGTAGACCTGGGCGTTGGGCCCCCGATGCAGGGCGAAAGCGATCTTTGTGCCATCGGGCGACCAGGCCGGGCAACGGCACTCGCTGGCACCGCTGGTCAGCTGTTTGAGATTCTTGCCGTCGGCGTCCATGACGAAGAGGTGGCGGCGGCCGCGATCGCGCGTCGAGACAAACACGATCCTCGAGCCATCGGGCGACCAGGCCGGACACAGGCTGTTGCCCAGTTCATTGGCGTAGGGCTCGAGATCGCCGTCCAGGCTGGCCCGCAAGAGGCGGGCGTTGCCCTCGCGGCGGGCGCAGACGATCAGTTGAGCCGGTGCGAACGAGGAGGGAGGCTCGGGGCCTGTGAAAATCGCGCTGCCGGTCGCCAGCGGCCGGTCCGGGTAATCCGTGGCAAAGAAGCGTTCGAGCTGCCAGCGATTGCCGCTCAGCGTGGGCCTGTCGAGGGCCGCTCCTTTTTCCCAGTTGAAGAGGACAACCCCGTCCTTGCGCACGGCCTGGCCCTGCCAGCCGGCGCGGCCATCGCTGGCGTCGCGGATGAGGACCAGGCCGTCGTCGCGCACAAAGTAGTCGCGACGGATGTCGCCGTAGGTGGTGTGCCAGTTGCCCTGGTAAAGAGTGAAGCGTGCTGCGGCGGCGTCGGCGGGCTCGATGACGGCGGCGGCCCGCGCCATGCCGTTCAGGACACGCTCATCGGCATCGCCCTGCTGCCAGGCGGCCAGTCGATACCAGTGAAAGGCGCGGCGGCAAGCGTGAAGCTGATCCGCGCCCTGGGTCTTGTCTGCCCGCGCCAGCCAGCGCTCGGCCAGGGCCAGCCGCTCCTTGGCAGACACCGGCGCCTGTGCTTCTAGCCGATCCAGAATGGCAAGCTCACTTTCCAGCTGTTCCGGTTCTGGCCTGGCCTCTGGTTTGACCTCTTCGGAAGCTGCCTGCGGGGTGCGCGGCAGCGCGAAATAGAGTCCCAGACCGGCGGCAATCACCACCGCACCCAGTCCGAGAATGGCGACGGAACGACTGCGAGACGGTTCTTGATCGGGAAGCATGGCATGGCCCTCTTCAAAGGTTGAACGTGGAACCTCGACGTTGGTCAAGGCGCGGGTTGGCCCTGGTCGGGCAGCCGCAAGATGTGCACCGCGCCGTCGGCAGCGGCGGCAAGGACGTGTCGGCCTTCGGGAGTGAAGGCCAGAGCTCGAGGAGCGTGGAACGGCGGGTCTGGTTTCCAGGTCTGGCCCGTGACGCGCCAGAGCTGAACGGCCTGGTCGCCGAGCAGGCACAGGATGCTGCCGTCGCCGCTCCAGGCCAGCGTGGAACCGGCCCCGGCAGGCCCTTGTAGCCGTTGCCTCGGCTGCAAGCTGGCCATGTCCCAGAGCTGGACAGAGCCATCGCTTCCTGCCACGGCAAGCGTGTGCCCATCGGGGCGGAAGGCGAGACGGCGGAGCGGGCCGGGGTGCCCGCGCAGTTTCGCAAGCTGCCAGCCCGAGGTGATGTGCCACAGCCGCACGTTCTTGTCACTGGCAGCGCTGGCGAGTAGTGACCCGTCGGGACTGAAGGCTACGTCCCAGGCTTCGGCGCCGTCATGAGGTAGTTCGCGGAGCAACTGTCCGTTGGCCACGTCCCACAGCCTCACGAAACCGTCGAGACTGGCGGCTGCCAGATAGCGGCCATCCGGGGCAAGGGAGACGGACACACACTTCCCGGGCAGCCCGTCGATGACTCGAAGCGCCTTGCCGCTGGCCACGTCCCACAGCCGCAACGTGCGGTCGTCGCTTGCCGAGACGGCACGCATGCCGTCCGGGCTGACTGCGACCGCGGTCACGCGCCCGGTATGTCCGCGCAAGGTGCGGCGGTCACGACCGTTGCTCAGGTCCCAGACCAAGATGAGATGGTCGGTGCCCGCCGTTAGCGCGGTGGCGCCACTGGCGTCGACCGCGATTGCATTGACCGGGGCCGTGTGCCCGCGCTCGGGCAACCTGGTCGCGCCGGTTGCGACGTCCCAGAGCCCGATCAGACCATCGTCGCTCGCGGAGGCCAGGGTCTTGCCATCCGAGCTGATCGCCAGGCTGCGCACGATGCCCTGCTGCGGCGGCAATGCGACACGCAGCTGGCCCGTGGTCGCGTCCCACAGCTTGATGGTGCGGTCTTCGCTGCCGGTGGCGAGCACCCTGCCATCCGCCGTCAGGGCCAGGGCAAGCACGGGCATGGTGTGTGCCTGGATGCTGAGCAGTACCTTGCCTGACTCCAGGTCCGTGATTTTGACGTTGCCAAGGTGATCGCCGGTCGCGAGTGCTTTGCCGTCGCTGCGGAAATGCACGGAGCGCACGGCGCTGCGTGAGACCTTGTTCTCTTGCAACTCCCTGCCTGCCTTGATGTCCCAGACGACTGCGAAAGGATCCTCGTAGCCAACGGCCAGGCGGTCACCATCGGGAGCGAAGGCGAAGCTGTACATGTTGCAGTTGCGCCGTTCCAGTTTCTTCAACTCCTGGCCGGTCTCGACGTCCCAGACCTTGCACCAGTACCAGCGTCCGCCCGTGGCCAGCTTCTTGCTGTCGGCACTGAAAGCAATGCCGGGCCAGAGCACGCCGCGATCGGCAGCACCGACCAGCTGGTGTCCCTGCTGGCCGGAGTCGAGATTCCAGAGCTTGACCAGCCCGCTGCCGTCGTAGCCCAGCGCGAGCAGCTTGCCGTCGGGAGAGAGTGCGCAACCCGAGAACTTGCCCATATTGCTGATCGAGACCATGCGCTGCTGCTTGCCCGTGGCGGCGTCCCAGAAGCGGACCGAGCCATCGCGGCCGAGGGAAACGAGCGACTTGTCCTCGTCGAGGAAGCGAACCGCGCAGGCGGCGCCACGGTGACGGAGCGTGGCGCTGCCCAGCACCGCGACGAGCTCGGCCGGCGCGCGGGCCGCATCCCCGCCGCCGACCTCGGTCAACACGTCGAGGGGAACGTCGGCCCGTTTCAAGGCGTCGATGGGAGAGAGCACGGCGTGCGCGATAGGGCTCGGCGCCGACGGGCGGTACGGCGGCGGAGGCGCGGCCACCTTGAGTATCGACACGGTGCCGTTCTCCTGGGCGGCGGCCAGATAGCGTCCCTCAGGCGTGAAGGCCACCGCGTGAATCGGCCCGCCGCCGTTACCCACGACGATGCGGCGCTCGAACTTGAGTCCGCTCTCGATGCCCCAGAGGTCCACGGTTCCGTCCAGCCCGCCGGCGGCGATCATGCTGCCCGCCGGATGCATGGCCAAACTGTTGAGATGAACCGAATGAGGCTGCGCGGCCAGTTCCTTCCTGGTTTCCACGTCCCACATGCGCAATACGTGCTCACCGCACGATTCGGCGACGACCTTGCGCCCATCTGGAGTGAACGCCACGTCGAGCACGGCAGCGCCGGCACGAAAGGTGTGAACGCGACGGCCACTTGCCACCTCGCCGATCTGTAGTGTGCTGTCCTCGCCCCCC
>JBFWSD010000483.1:0-5733 GCA_050248575.1 Gemmataceae bacterium | reverse complement strand
GGCCAAGTTGAAAGGGCTGGCCGTTGGCGTCGGCATGGCCCTGGTTCGCGACTGGGCCAAGGAGGCCGCCCCCGGCATCGCCGAACGCCTCGATGAAGTCTTCACCAACGCCACCCGCAAGCTGGGCGGCGAACCCGTCAACGGGCCGATCTTCGAGGAGAAATCGGCCAACCCGCCCGCCGCACACTCCATGCGGCGCCGCTTCTGAACAACAACCGTCACGTCTACGACGTGCGTCTTCATAGATTCGCCCTTGTCTGTTTTCCACGAAAGGAGTTGGCAATGGAAAGTGGCACCAAACAGAAATGGCGCGGACGCTGGCAACAGCTGTCCGGTCGTGCCAAGAGCCTGTGGGGCCAGATCACCGACGACGACCTCACTCAGGTCCAGGGGGACTACGAGCGACTCGTCGGCCTGATCAATGAACGAACGGGTGAAAGCCGGGAAGAAATCGAGCGCCGGCTCGATGAAGCCGAGTGAACGCACTCGGTGTACTTCCCGGAAACGACGGCCCCGCGTGGTTTTGCCACGCGGGGCCGTTTCCTTTCGCTACAACGGCTCCATGAGCCAACCGCAGCTGAACCTGATTCATCGTGCCTCGGGCGACGCTTCACGCCGGCAGACGCTGGGCCCCTACCAGATCGAAGCGCTGATCGATGCTGCCGAGGAAGGGGCGGGCACCGTCTATCGCGTCCGCATCGAACCCCACCAGCGCACCAGCGTCAGCTATCACAAGATCGCCGAGGAATACTACTTCGTGCTGGCGGGCAGCGGCAGCGCCATCCTGAATGGCGTCGAACACCCGTTGCGGCCCGGCGACTTTCTCCGCCTACCCCCGGGCACCACGCACGGTTTTGTGACGACGGAGGAGCCTCTCGAGATGCTCGATGTCCACACGCCGGGCAGCCGGCCCGACCGCGATGTCTACTTTGTCGATGAGACGCCCGAAGGCTTCAGCGCCGGTTGATCGGCCGCTTCCAGATAGACACGTTCCACCAGTGCGAGCTTGTCGTGCCAGCGCAGGTTGCGCTGGACGCGTTCCTTGCCCGTGTCTCCCAGGCGGCGGCGCAGGGCCGCACTGGCGATGAGTTGATCGAGGCAGCCCGCCAGCTCGTCGATCGCGCCGCAGCGGGCCAGCAAACCGTCCTCTTCGTGATGGATCACTTCCCCCACGCCACCGGCGCGGTAGCCCAGACAGGGGACGCCATTGGCCCACGCTTCCAGCAACACGAGCCCGAACGAATCGGATCGGCTGGGTAGCGCGAACAGGTCGATGCCGGCGAAGAAGTCGCGCTTCTGTTCGTCGTCGATCACCCCCAGCCGGACAACGCGTTGCTGGCAGCCGTAGCCTGGCCAGAAGCGGCGGAAGTTGGGCATTTCTGGGCCCGCGAGCACCAGGCAGAAGCGGCGGCCTTTATGCCAGAGGAGTTCAGCGGCCCGCAGGAGATCGAGCGTGCCTTTCTCCGCACTGTGGTTGGCCAGCATGCCCACCACGACTTCTTCCTCGGCACACTGCCAGCCCTGACGGGCAAACGTGCGCACGCCCCCCGTACACTCCGCCGGGTCCACGCCCATCCCCTGGAGCACGACACGTTCGGCGGGCACACCCAGCGGGCCGAGAAAGTCACGTTCCCATTCGGTCTGGGCGAAGACGCGTGTGGCATTCTTCAGCAGATGGACGAGGGGCGGCGACGTGTAGCCCGCCCGCGTGCGATCGCGCGGGTTGGCTGGATCGCCCAGGTGGAGAAACGGCGTGGCCAGGAAAGGGACACCGAGCGAGCGTGCCAGCCGCAGCCCGCACGCCATGGGGAAGGCGTACGGGAAGGCGCTGGCGTGAACCAGATCGAAGCGTTCCTGCGGCCTGCCCGCTTCTTGCCACATGGCGAGGCTGATCGGGTTGCAGGGAAGGGTGAGGCATTGCCAGGTGCGCTGGGGCAAGAACGATAGCGGTTTGAGCAACCAGCGTCGGCCGCGACAACGCCAGAGCGGGTAGCGCTTGATCGCGACGCCGTCTTCGTTCGTGGTGCCCGCTTCGAGCGTGCGGCCCGCGGGCGACCAGAAAGCTTCGAGGTCGAGGGCATTGGAAGTGAACACGGAGACATCGTGCCCGCGCGTGGCCAGGTAGCGCCCCAGGCGGGCAAAGTAAGCTTCCGCGCCTCCCAGTGCGGGCGGATAGCGCTGGATGAAGTGTGCGATGCGCATCGTGCTTTCGCACTCACTTGATGAGGAGAGGGGGACGTCTGCGTTTCGCTTGACGCACCCTGCGACGTGGCGAGCAGGAGCAGACGGCGCACGCTCGCCCGGGCCAGGTCAACTACGAGCCCTTCTTCTTCACCAGTTCCTCAACCAGCTTGATGACGTCCTCGTACTTGTACTGGTTGTTGGGGTCGTCCTTGTCGAATTGTTTGACGAGTTTGCCGTCTTGATAGACGAGGACGAAGGGGACGCCCTTGATCTTCCAGCGCTCGAGCCACGCGAAGGCGCCTTCGTCGCGGAAGTTGGGGAAACGGGCACCGACCTTTTCCAGGAACTTGAGGGCCGCTTCGTGCTGATCGGCCTCGTCGATGGTCACCGACATGCAAGTGACCCCGTTCTTGCCGAACTTCTCGTGGATCTTGACCAGGTTGGGAAATTCCTGGCGGCAGGGTATGCACCAGGTGGCCCAGGAATCGACAACGACGATGCCCTTGGTGCCCTCGATCTTCTGGATGATGGCGTCGGACTTGAGGGCCGTGAGCTCGACCTTGCCGGTACCGGCGGGCGGATCATTCGAGGTCGTCTTGGTCTTGTCCTTGTCGGCCTTGTCTTTGTCGGTTGCCGCGCTGGCCTTGTCCTTGTCAGCGGCGGCGCTGGCCTTGTCTTTGTCGGCGGCGGCGCTGGGCTTGGCTTGCTGTCCCGGGTCGGCGCAGCCCGCGCTGAGGGCCAGCACGATCAAGAGCGAGAAGAATCGTTTCATGTGACTGAGTCCTTTCCGAAAGCGCGGCAAGCTCGAAGCTGCCCTACGGGTCACGTCGTCGTCTTCTTGGCCAGCAAGCTCTTCACATAGGGGGTGGCTTCCTTGTAGGTATGGAATTTATTGAGGAGCTTGCCATTCTCGAAAATGAGGATGTCGGGAATGCCCTCGATATTGAACTTGTTGCCCCAGACCTCGTTATCGGCAACGCGATAGTTGAGGATGGTGGAGCCTACTTCCTTGAGAAACTCGAGGGCAGCCTTATGTTTCTGTGATGAATCGATGGAGACCGACATGCACACTACCCCTTGCTTGCCCAGATCGCGGTCGAGGATGAGCAGGTTGGGGAATTCTTCGCGGCAGGGCGGGCACCAGGAAGCCCACACGTCGACGACGACGATCTTGCCCTTGGCGGCCTCGATCTTGGCGACGATTTCTTGAGTGGTGGCAAGGATGAGTTCGACCTTGTCGCCCGGTGCGGTGCTGGAGGGGGGCTTGGCGTCCATGCAGCCAAACAGGATGGCAGCCAGGGCAGCGATCAGAACCAGCTTGCCGGTATTGCCGTACATCGTTCACCTCGAATGCGTAGTGTCCGCGAATGTTACAGTGTCCCGGGCATTGTGGCAAGATCGGCCCTGCCAGGCGATGAGTGCTGCTGTGCTGGACGAGCGGGACGGCCTCAGAATTCAAACTGCTGGAAGTTACTGAGCTGGACCGAGGCATTCTGGTTGCCCGTCGAGACAAGCTGCACCTGAATCGTGTGCTTGAAGATCGACGGCGCCAGGCTGCCCAGGCTGAGCGTGGCGGTCTGGGGCACGCCGTTGCCCGCCACCGTCCCGGTCAGCACGAAGTGGATCTGCTGGGCAAAGGCAGTGCCCGTATCGACGGAGACGACCAGCTGGTCGCCGTCTCCCACGTTGCTGAAGTTGAACTGGAAGGAGACGCCGCGAATTTCGAGTTCAGGGCGGAACTCGCCCGTGAAGGTGGCCGTGCTGCCATCACTGTTTTCGTTGAGCGTGATCGTACCGCCGCTGAAGGTCGAGCCACTGGAGATCGTCGTGTCGGAGAAGCTGATGTTCGTGAAGGTGGCCGTGTCCTGCACGGTGTTGTTGGTTGGCCCGGGGGTCAGCTGGAACTGGTTCTGATTCTTGGCGGTCCAGGTCTGGGTAAAGCTGCCCGCCAGCGTGGACGGGTCAAAGCCGAGGAGGGGCGACCACTGATCGGCCAGATCGGCACTCGGATTCTGGGCCCAGTCGAAGCTGGCCCCGCCGTACCAGGAGAAGGAGTAACCGTGCCGCCCGCCGAGGTCGAGGATGCCGTACAGCAGCGGATTGAGAGTAACATCGACCACGTCTTGCAGGTTGTTCACCTGGGTGCTGGGATCGAACGGATTCACCCCCTGGATGGTGCCGTAGGCTTCGTCGAACTGCGAGATGTAGTTGTCGATGAAGGTCGTGCCCGCAGTGCGGCCGATATTTGCGCCGCCCAGGAAGAACCAGTTGAAGTTGGTGGCGTCGACCAGCGACGTCTCGGCACCTTCCGGTGAATCGAGCACGGTCAGGTGGTCCACGTCGACATGGGTCCCGCCGGGCAGCCCGACCCCGGCGCCCCCCTGGTGCAGGGCCAGTGTGGCCACCGACACGACCTTGGAGCCGTGGCTGTGGCCGATGAGATGCAGCTTGGCACTGGTCACATTCGCGGCGCCCACCGATTGCACGATGGCCCGGGCCAGCCGGAGCCCGTTCATGTAAGTGTACGCCTCGGACAGGAACGCTCCCGCCGGGATGGTATCGTCGAGCACGTCCGCGGTCGCCGATTCATCGATCCAGCTATAGGCAACCACCACCGCGTCAGGGTCGGCAGCCAGGATCGCCAGGGCCAGTCCAACCGGGCTAACCACCACGCCGTCCGCCTCTTCGGCATAGAAGAGCTCGGGCGAAGCAGGCGTGCCCGGACTCATCGGCAAACTGGTATCGAGCGTTTCCCACCACTTGAGCGGATCGCCCGGAGTGCTGTTGGCCTGCACCATGTTGAGGAACCCGGGCGCCCAGCCGTGCGCGATGAAGTAGATGTTCTTGCCCGCGAGATTGGGATCGTCGGCGCTCACGGTGACCCATTGCGACACCGAGGGGGCAAAGGGAGTGCTGCCCGGCTCGAAGCGGGCCAATCTTTCCAGCACCGGGATCTCGTCGCGCACGCCAAAAGCGTCTGGATCTTCGAGACCGCCGGCGTCGAGCGCGCTTTCAGCCCCGGCGCCGAACTGGGCCACGCTCACCCACCAGGTGCTGTTGCTGGGATGGAAGTTGGCGATGTCGTCGCGGCCGTCGCCGCTGAAATCGCCCGCCAGCTGGCTGGTCCAGCCCGTTCGGGTGACGAAGCTGGCCCACAGAGTGGTCTGGAAGCCCCCTTCGGGACGCGCCAGGCTCACCCACCAGTTGCCATTGCTGGGATGGAAGTTGGCAATGTCGTCTCGATCATCGCCGTTGAAGTCGCCGACGATCTGCTGGCTCCAGCCCGAGTTGGTGGCGAAATCGGCCCAGAGCGTCGTCGTGAAGGCACTGCCGGTCGACAGGCTCACCCACCAGTTGCCATTGCTGGGATGGAAGTTGGCAATGTCGTCCTTGCCGTCATCATTGAAGTCGCCGACCAGCTGGCTGGTCCAGCCCGAGTTGGTGGCGAAGTCGGCCCACAGCGTGGTCGTGAACCCGTCGCCCGTGTCCTTGGCGATGCTCACCCACCAGTTGCCATTGCTGGGATGGAAGTTGGCAATGTCGTCCTTG